>JBKBVA010000063.1:0-10954 GCA_046289665.1 Allosphingosinicella sp. | reverse complement strand
CGTCGAGCTCGACGGCGACGAGATGACCCGGATCATTTGGCAGTGGATCCGCGAGCGGCTGATCCAGCCCTATCTCGACATCGACCTCATCTATTTCGACCTCGGCATGGAGAAGCGCGACGAGACCGACGACCGCATCACCGTCGAGGCGGCCGAGGCAATCAGGAAGTACGGCGTCGGCGTCAAATGCGCGACCATCACCCCCGACGAGCAGCGCGTCGAGGAATTCGGCCTCAAGAAGATGTGGAAATCGCCCAACGGCACGATCCGCAACATCCTGGGCGGCGTCGTCTTCCGCGAGCCGATCGTCATCGACAACGTCCCCCGCCTGATCCCGGGCTGGACCGACCCGATCGTCGTCGGCCGCCACGCCTTCGGCGACCAGTATCGCGCCACCGACTTCAAGGTCCCCGGCCCCGGCAAGCTGCGCATGGTCTGGGAAGGCGAGGACGGCCAGCGCATCGAGGAGGAGGTGTTCGACTTCCCCTCCTCGGGCGTCGCGATGGGCATGTACAATCTCGACGATTCGATCCGCGATTTCGCCCGCGCCAGCTTCAATTTCGGCCTCAACCGCGGCTGGCCGGTCTACCTGTCGACCAAGAACACCATCCTCAAGGCCTATGACGGCCGCTTCAAGGACCTCTTCCAGGAGATTTTCGACAGCGAATTCAAGGCGCAGTTCGAGGAAGCGGGCATCGAGTATCAGCACCGCCTGATCGACGACATGGTCGCCTCGGCGCTGAAGTGGAGCGGCAAGTTCGTCTGGGCCTGCAAGAATTACGACGGCGACGTCCAGTCCGACCAGGTCGCCCAGGGCTTCGGCTCCCTCGGCCTGATGACCTCCGTGCTGATGACGCCGGACGGCAAGACGGTGGAGGCCGAGGCCGCGCACGGCACCGTCACCCGCCACTACCGGATGCACCAGCAGGGCAAGGCGACCTCGACCAACCCGATCGCCTCGATCTTCGCCTGGACCGGCGGCCTCAAGTTCCGCGGCAAGTTCGACGACACGCCCGAAGTCACCCGCTTCGCCGAGACGCTGGAGCGGGTGTGCATCCAGACCGTCGAGCAGGGCCAGATGACCAAGGACCTCGCCATCCTGATCGGCCCCGAGCAGAGCTGGATGACCACCGAGCAGTTCTTCGAGGCGATCCGCGTCAATCTCGAGAAGGCGATGGCGGAAGCGGCGTGAGCAGGGATCCCGGTCGACGCAAGGCGAAGCTTGAGGTCCGGCAGGCGACGTCCGCCGACGTGCCGGGCATCGTCGCCCTCGTCGACCGGGCCTATGACCGCATCTCCGGCTACAGCCGGGGAATGATCCGCGGGCAGATCAACAACTATCCCGAAGGCCAGTTCGTCGCGCTCTACGAGGGCAAGATCCGCGGCTATTGCGCCTCGATGCGGCTCGACGAGCGGCTGGCGCTGGCGCCGCACAGCTGGGAAGAGATCACCAACGACGGCTTCGCCTCACGCCACGACCCGACCGGCGACTGGCTCTACGGCTTCGAGATGTGCGTGGACCCGGAGCTGCGCGGCGTGCGCATCGGCCAGCGGCTCTACGACGAGCGCAAGGCGCTGGCCGAACGGCTGGAGCTCAAGGGCATCGTCATCGGCGGGCGCCTGCCCAATTACGCCCGCCACCGGCGCAAGGTGTCGGGGGCCGAAGACTATGTGACGCAGGCGATCGAGGGGAAGATCAAGGATCCGATCATCGGATTCCAGATCAGGAACGGCTTCGAACCCATTGGAATCCTGAAGAACTATCTGCCCGAGGACAAGGCTTCGGGCGGGCATGCCGCGCATCTCGTCTGGCGCAACCCCTATGTCGATCCCGACGAGCCGCCGCAATTCCGCGTGCCCCGCGACGTCGAGAGCGTCCGCCTCGCGACCTGCCAGCTCCAGATGCGGGCGGTTAAGACGTTCGAGGAATTCATCTGCAACATCGAATATTTCGTCGATGTCGCAGCGGATTACCGGTCGGACTTCATCGTCTTTCCCGAGCTCTTGACCCTCCAGCTCCTCGCCTTCGAGAAGAAGGACCTCACCCCCGCCGAGGCGATCGACCGGCTGACCGAGCATACGCCGAGGATCACCGCCGAGCTGGCGCGCATGGCGCTTCGCTACAACATCAACATCATCGGCGGATCGCACCCGACGCGCACCGAGGACGGGGAGATCCAGAACGTCGCCTATGTGTGCCTGCGCGACGGATCGGTCCATGCCCAGGAGAAGATCCACCCGACGCCGAACGAGCGCTACTGGTGGAAGATCAAGGGCGGCGACCGGATCGACGCGATCCAGACCGACTGCGGGCCGATCGGCGTCCTCATCTGCTACGACAGCGAGTTTCCCGAGCTCGCCCGCCGCCTCGTCGACGAGGGCGCGCGCATCCTGTTCGTCCCCTTCTGCACCGACAACCGCCAGGGCTATCTGCGGGTGCGCTATTGCGCGCAGGCGCGGGCGATCGAGAACCAGTGCTTCGTCGTCCTCTCCGGCAATGTCGGCAACCTGCCCAATGTCGAGAATATGGACATCCAATACGCCCAGTCCTGCATCCTCACGCCCTGCGATTTCCCGTTCGCGCGCGACGGCATCGCCGCGGAGGCGAGCGAGAATGTCGAGACGCTGACGATCAGCGACGTCAACCTCGCCGACCTCACCTGGGCGCGTGCCGAGGGCACCGTCCAGAACCTCGCCGACCGCCGCTTCGATCTCTACCGCATCGGCTGGAACCCCGAACCGCACACCGACCGGCCCCTCCCCTCCCCGCCGACGACCGGCACCGACACGCCCGGCGGCGGCTGATCCGATTTTTCGGGCGCGGTTTCTCTGCTCCCAGGCTGACAATCGCCGGCGAAGCTGCATAAAGGCGAAGCATGGCGACAGAACTGGACCCGGCCGGCTACAGCGATGCCCTGGTGATCCTGGGCGCGGCCGGCGTGGTCATTCCCGCTTTCGCCCGCTTCCGGATCAGCCCGGTCATCGGCTTCATCCTGGTAGGGCTGCTGGTCGGCCCGGCCGGCCTCGGCGCGCTCGCCGGTGACTATCCCTGGCTCACCCACGTCACCATATCCGACCGGGAGGCGGTGGCGCCGTTCGCCGAATTCGGCGTGCTGCTCCTCCTCTTCTCGATCGGGCTCGAGCTGAGCTTCCAGCGCCTCTGGCAGATGCGGCGGCTGGTCTTCGGGGTCGGCGCGGCGGAATTGCTCGTCTCGGGCCTGATCATCGGCATGGCCCTCCACCTGATGGGGCAGAGCCTCGCCGGCGCGATCGGCCTGGGCCTGGCCCTTGCCTTGTCCTCCACCTCCCTCGTCATCCCACTGGTCGGCACCCACAGCCCGGTCGGACGCTCGGCGCTCTCGATGCTTCTGTTCGAGGACGTGGCGATCGTGCCGATCATCTTCCTCCTCGGGGCGATGGCGCCGCATGCGCAGGAAAACGGCATCGGCGATCTCGTCACCACCCTCACCATCGGCAGCATCACCGTGGTGGCGATGCTGTTCCTCGGCCGCCGCTTCCTGCCCCTGCTGTTCGCGCAGGCGGCGCGGACCAAGAGCCCGGAACTCTTCCTCGCCGCCAGCCTCCTCGTCGTCATCGTCGCCAGCCTCGTCACCACCGCGGTCGGCCTGTCGCCGGTGATGGGCGCGCTGCTCGCCGGCATCGTCATCGCCGAGACCGACTATCGCAGCGAAGTCGAAGTGATGACGGCGCCGTTCCGCGGCCTCGGCCTCGGCATCTTCCTGATCACCGTCGGCATGAGCGTGGATGTCCGCATCCTCGCCGCCAATTGGGAAAGCCTGCTCCTCGCGGTGCTCGGCGTCCTCATCGTCAAGTCGGTGGTGACGGCGGTGCTGCTGCGCATCGAGGGCGCGAGCAAGGGCGTGGCGGCGGAGACCGGCGTGTTGATGGCCTCGCCCTCCGAGACGACGCTGATCGTGCTGGGCGCGGCCTCGGCGGCGCAGCTCATCCTGCCGAGCACGGCGGCCTTCTGGCAGATCGTCACCGCCGTCGGCCTCACCATCACGCCGCTGCTCGCGGCGCTCGGCCGCCTCGCCGGCCGCCGCGCCGACCTCCAGAGCCCGGCCGAAATGTCCGGCGTCACCCCCGGCGACGAATCGCCGCCGGTCGTCATCATCGGCTTCGGCCGCGTCGGGCGGCTGGTGGCGGAGATGCTGACCACCAACGGCCGGCGCTACCTCGCCATCGACTCGAACGTCGACACGGTGACGGAATGCCGGCGCGAGGGGTTCAACGTGGTGTTCGGCGACGTCGCCCGGCCCGAGCTGGTCGACAAGCTCAACCTCGGCCACGCCGCCGCGCTCGTCCTCACCATGGACAATCCGGTGCTCACGGTGCGGCTCACCGCCAAGGTGCGTGGCTGGTGCCCGGATCTCACCATCGTCGCCCGCGCCCGCGACGCCCGGCACGCCGCGGACCTCTACAAGGCCGGCGCCACCGACGCGGTGCCCGAGACGCTCGAATCCTCGCTCCAGCTCTCCGAAGCGGTGCTGGTCGATCTCGGTATGGCGATGGGGCCGGTGATCGCCTCGATCCACGAGAAGCGCGCCGAGCTGCGCAAGGAGATCATGGAGCTCGGCCAGCTCGCCGCCGAGCCGCCGCCCCTGAAGCGCCGGCGGCTGCGCGACGCGGTGAAGCGCGGCTGAGGCTGGCGCCGCCGCCGTCGCGCTGCTACGTTCTTCCTCCGTTCCAGCGAGGAGTCCTTCGTGAGCAAGCGCTCCGGCAGCGCCGATCTACCGCTCCACGGCGGCCGCGTGCCCGCCTGGCTCGGCACGCGCATGACGGCGCTCGGCGCGGTCATGGCGCAGGCCATCGTCCACCATTACGGCCGCGACGAGCTGCTGCGCCGGCTCGCCCACCCCTTCTGGTTCCAGTCGTTCGGCGCGGTGATGGGGATGGACTGGCATTCCTCCGGCATCACCACCAGCGTGATCGGCGCGCTGAAACGGGGCCTGAAGCCGCTCGAGGCCGAGCTCGGACTCACCGTCTGCGGCGGGCGCGGCCGCCATTCGCGTGCGACGCCGGCGGAGCTGCTCGCGGCCGGGGAGCGCGCCGGCTTCGACGGGAGCGCGCTGGGGCGGACGAGCCGTCTCGTCGCCAAGGTCGACAGCGCCGCCGTGCAGGACGGCTTCGATCTCTACCTCCACGGCTTCATCGTCGCCGACGACGGCAAGTGGGCGGTCGTCCAGCAGGGCATGAACGGGGACAGCCGCACGGCGCGGCGCTACCACTGGCTGTCCGAAGGGCTGGAGAGCTTCGTCGATACGCCGCACGCTGCCATCGAGGGCCGAAGCGGCGGCGCGATCGTCAACCTCGCCGACCGGCGCGCGGCGCCGTCGCGCGGCGCCCAGCTCGATCTGCTGCGCGATCTCGGCCCGGAGCGGCTGGCGCGGGAGGCGGCGGCGCTCGAAGGCCGGCCCGCCGAACCCGCCGCCGAACCCCTGCTTCCCCACCTCGTCATGCCCGATCATCACGACGTCCGCGCCGGCGACGTGGTGCTGCGCCGCCTCCACGGCGCGCTGGCGGCCGCCGCCGAGGCGGGGCCGAAAGACTTTCCCGAGCTGCTGCTGACGCCGGGCGTCGGGGCGCGGACGGTGCGGTCGCTGGCGATGGTGGCGGAGGTGATCCACGGCGCCCCCTGCCGCTTCTCCGATCCGGCGCGCTACTCGCTCGCCCATGGCGGCAAGGACCGGCACCCCTTCCCGGTGCCGATCAAGGTCTACGACAAGACGATCGGCATCCTGAAGGCGGCCGTGGACAAGGCCGCGCTCGGCAATGACGAAAAGCTCGCCGCCATCCGCCGCCTCGACGAACAGGCGCGGCGGCTGGAGGGGGCGGTGGACGGGCCGTCGCTCGAGGCGCATCTGGCCGAGGAGCGGGCGAAGAGCCACGAATATGGCGGCCGCAGCATCTTCGGCCCGGAGCCCGCGCCTCAGGCCGGCACGGTCTCCAGCGCCTCGCGCACGGCCTGAAGCGCGGCTTCGCCCTTCGATCCGTCCGGGCCGCCGCCCTGCGCCATGTCCGCCCGGCCGCCGCCGCCCTGGCCCCCAAGTTCGGCGACCGCCCGGCGGAGAAGGTCGACGGCGTTGCGCCGGCCGGTCAGATCCTCGGTGACGCCGACGGCGACGCTGGCGCGGCCGTCATTGACCGCGATCAGCGCGACGACGCCGGAGCCGACCCGCTGCTTGGCCTCGTCGACCAGTCCGCGCAGCGCCTTGGGCTCGATCCCTTCGATGACCTGGCCGATGAAGCCGTGGCCGCCGACCTGCTCCGGCCCCGCCGCCTCGGCCTTGCCGCCGCCGCCCAGCGCCAGCGCCTTCTTCGCCTCGGCGAGCTCGCGCTCGAGCCGCCGCCGCTCCTCGACCAGGGCCGAGATGCGCGCCGGCGCTTCCTCAGGCGTGGTCTTCAAGGCGGAGGCGATGTCCTTCAATTTGTTCTCGCGCTCGGTCAGCCAGCGCCGCGCCGCCTCGCCGGTCAGCGCCTCGATGCGGCGCACGCCCGCGGCGACTGCGCTCTCGCCGACGATCTTGAACAAAGCGATGTCGCCGAGTGCACTGACGTGGGTGCCGCCGCACAATTCGACGGAATAGCTGTTCTCCGCGCCGCGGCCCATCGACAGGACGCGGACCTCGTCGCCATATTTCTCGCCGAACAGCGCCATCGCGCCCGCGGCGATCGCTTCGTCGGGGCTCATCAGCCGGGTGGTGACGGCGTCGTTCTGGCGGATGTGGAAATTGACCTCGCCCTCGATCGCCTCGATGTCGTCGGGGCTGAGCGCCTTCGGGTGCGAGAAGTCGAAGCGGAGACGGTCGGGCGCGACCAGGCTGCCTTTCTGGGTGACGTGGCCGCCGAGCCGGTTGCGCAGCGCGGCGTGGAGCAGGTGGGTGGCCGAATGATTCGCGCGCACCCGGCTGCGCCGCTCGGCGTCGACCTCGAGCCGCACCGCGTCCCCGACCTTCACGCCGCCCGCCTTCACCAGCGCATGGTGGGCGTGGATGCGGCCGAGCGGCTTCGACGTGTCGGCGACCTCGGCCTCGAAGCCGCCCTCGCCGCGGATGGTGCCGGCATCGCCCATCTGGCCGCCGCTCTCGCCGTAGAAGGGCGTCTGGTTGGTGACGAGGATGACGCTGTCTCCCGCGTCCGCCCGGTCGACGCGCGCGCCGTCCCGGACGAGCGCGATCACCTGCCCCTCGCCTTCATGGCCGGAATAGCCGGTGAACTCGGTCGAGCCGTGCGCCTCGGCGATGTCGAACCAGATGTCGTCGGAGGCCTTGTCGCCCGAGCCCTTCCAGGCGGCGCGGGCGGCGCGCTTCTGCTCGGCCATGGCGGCGTCGAAGCCGGCGCGGTCGACGCCGAAGCCCTGGGCGCGCAGCGCGTCCTCGGTGAGGTCGTAGGGAAAGCCGTAGGTGTCGTAGAGCTTGAAGGCGACCTCGCCGGGCAGCGTGTCGCCCGCCGCCATCGCTCCGGTCGCCTCGTCGAGCAGGCGCAGCCCGTTGGCGAGCGTCTGGCGGAAGCGGGTCTCCTCGAGCTTCAGCGTCTCCTCGATCAGCGGCTGGGCGCGGACCAGCTCGGGATAGGCCGCACCCATTTCGGCGACCAGCTCCGGCACCAGGCGGTGCATCAGCGGCTCGGCGGCGCCGAGGATGTGGGCGTGGCGCATGGCGCGGCGCATGATCCGCCGCAGCACATAGCCGCGGCCCTCGTTGGCGGGCAGCACGCCGTCGGCGATGAGGAAGCCGGAGGCGCGCAGGTGATCGGCGATGACGCGGTGGCTCGCCTTCTTCTCGCCGCCCGTCTCCGTCCGGGTCAGCTCGCCCGAGGCGGCGATCAGCGCCCTGAACGTGTCGGTATCGTAATTGTCGTGCACGCCCTGCAGGACGGCGGCGATGCGCTCCAGCCCCATGCCGGTGTCGATCGACGGCTTGGGCAGGTCGCGGACGATTTCGTTGTCCTCCTGCTCATATTGCATGAAGACGAGGTTCCAGATCTCGGTGAAGCGGTCGCCGTCCTCGTCGGGCGAGCCCGGAGGGCCGCCCGGAATGTGCTCGCCATGATCGTAGAAGATCTCCGAGCATGGCCCGCACGGGCCGCTGTCGCCCATCGCCCAGAAATTGTCCTTGGTCGGGATGCGGATGATCCGGCTGTCGGGCAGGCCGGAGATCTTGCGCCACAGATCGAAGGCCTCGTCGTCCGTGTGGTAGACGGTGGCGGTCAGCCGCTCCGGCGCGATGCCCCAGTCGCGGGTGATCAGCGTCCAGGCGTGGAGGATCGCCTGCTCCTTGAAATAGTCGCCGAACGAGAAATTGCCGAGCATTTCGAAGAAGGTGTGGTGGCGCGCCGTATAGCCGACATTGTCGAGGTCGTTATGCTTGCCGCCGGCGCGGACGCATTTCTGCGACGAAGCGGCTGTCGAGAAGGGCCGGCTCTCGAGCCCGGTGAAGACGTTCTTGAACGGCACCATCCCCGCATTGACGAACATCAGCGTCGGGTCGTTGTGCGGCACCAGCGGCGCCGAAGGCACGACGGCGTGGCCGTTCTTCGCGAAATAGTCGAGGAAGGAGCGCCGGATGTCGTTGGTCGAGGTCATGCCCGGCGATGTAGGCGAGGCCGCTTCCAGCGGCAAGCAGGCGGTTAGCGGGTGCCGGCGTAGACTTCGTAGACCGGCTCGGGCTCGGGCTCCGGCTCGTCGGGATGGTCGAGCGCGGCCGGCTCCGCTTCCTGATATGCGATGGCGGCCTCGGCCGCCTGGCGGGCGCGCCGCGCCTGCCGTTCGTTGACCGGGAAGGAGGCGTAGCGCTCGAGCCGTTCGCGCTCCGGATCGGCCGCCTCGACGAAAACCGCTTCGACCGGCTCGGCGACCGCGGCGCTCGCCGACCAGCCGTCCTCGAAGCCGTCGAAGGCGGGATGCGGCTCCGGCACATATTCGACGGGGAATTCGGGGCAGCGTATGCAGCCGTCGCCATAACCGTCGCTCGCCGCCGCCTGGCGCAGCTCGGCAAGCTGCACCTGCTCCCAGTTGCGGCCGGCATTGGGCACGAGATCGGCGTGGAAGCGGGGCTCCGGGCTGCTGAAATGGGCCGGGTTGATCTCGGCGATGGCGGACTGGCCGAGCTGGACGCCCACGGCCGTGCCGAGGACCGCAAGCCCCGCCATCACCGGCACCTTCCTCTTGTAGCTCATCCTGGGGGCCTCGCGTCACACGGCGGAAAAATCGGTCCACCGCAGGATAAACCCGTGACGGGCGCGAAGCGTTCCTCGCCCCCTTGCGCTCGGCGGCCAAAGGGTGAAGGCTGAACGGCATCGGAAAAGCGCGGATGCGCTTCCTCGCGTGTCGCGCATCGCTTGCGAACGGAGGAGAGACTCATGCCCGAAAGATCGGAAGCCACCAGAACGATCGCCCTCGTCGGACCCGGCGGGGCGGGCAAGACGAGCCTCGCCGAGGCCTTGCTGTTCGCCGCCGGCGCCGTCGACCGGCAGGGCTCGGTCGATGCCGGCACCAGCGTCGGCGATGCGAGCGCGGAGGCGCGGGCGCGGGCGGCCTCGACCGAGGTCAACCTCATGCATTTCGATTTTCTCGGCGACCGCTTCGCCCTGGTCGACTCGCCCGGCTCGGTCGGCTTCGCGGCGGACGGCGCGATGGCGGTGGCGGCGGCGGATCTCGCCGTGGTGGTGGTCGATCCCGAGCCCGACCGCGCGCTGCTCGCCGAGCCGGCGCTGCGCCAGCTCGAGGCGCTCGGCATTCCCCACCTCATCTTCGTCAACAAGATCGACCAGGCGCGGGGGCGGATCCGCGACCTCCTCGAAGCGCTGCAGCCGATGAGCGCCTCGCCGCTCGTCGCGCGCCAGATCCCGCTGCGGGAGGGGGAGAGAGTGACCGGCTTCGTCGATCTCGCGCTCGAACGCGCCTTCCGCTACCGGCCGGGCAAGCCCTCCGAGCAGATCGACATCCCCGCCGAGATCGCCGACCGCGAGGCCGAGGAGCGTTTCCACATGCTGGAGCAGCTCGCCGACCATGACGACACGTTGCTCGAGCAATTGCTGATGGACGAGACGCCCGACCGCGCCACCATCTTCGCCGACATCGCCCGCGAGACCGCGGAGAATCTCGTCGTCCCGGTGCTGTTCGGCTCCGCGCAGAACGGCTTCGGCGTGCGCCGTCTGATGAAGGCGCTCCGCCACGACGCCCCCGATCCGAAGGCCGCGGCCGCACGGCTCGGCGCGAAGGACGGCTGCGCCTTCGTCTTCAAGATCTCGCACGGCGGCACGATGGGCCGCCTCGCGCTCGCCCGGGTGTTCGGCGGGACGCTGAGCGAAGGCACCGAGCTCAAGACGGCGTCGGGCGACGCGGTGCGGGTCGGCACGCTGTTCGCGCTGCAGGGCGAGAAGACGGCCAAGCTCGCGAAGGCGCGGGTCGGCGACGTCGTCGCGATCGCCAAGGCCGAAGGGGTCGGTGCCGGCGAGTGGCTGAGCGCGTCGGGCAAGGCGGGCACCCGCCCCGACATCGCCCTCCCCGCCTCCAACTACGCCCTCGCCATCACCACGCGGGACCGCAAGGACGACGTCCGCCTGTCGACCGCGCTTCACAAGCTGGTGGAGGAGGATCCGGCGCTCGACTGGGAGCAGGACGAGGCGCTGCACGAGACGCGGCTCAAGGGGATCAGCGACGAGCATCTCAAGGTGACGCTGGCGCGGCTCAACCGGCGCTACGGCGTCGCCGTCGACTCGCGCCCGCCGACGGTCGACTATCGCGAATCGATCCGCAAGCCGGTGACGCAGCGCGGCCGGCACAAGAAGCAGTCGGGCGGCCACGGCCAGTTCGGCGACGTCGTGATCGAGGTGAAGCCCCTCCCCCGCGGCTCCGGCTTCGAATTCGGCGAGCGGATCAGCGGCGGCGTCGTGCCGCGGCAATGGTTCCCCGCGGTCGAGGCCGGCGTCC
>JBKBVA010000062.1:0-10983 GCA_046289665.1 Allosphingosinicella sp. | reverse complement strand
CGTGCTGCGCAAGATAATCCCGGGCTGGCGGGAAGGCTTCGTCGGCGGCGCGCGCCGCTCCGCCTCCGCGGCGCTGCGGTGCCACGGGGAGCGCGGCACCGTGCTCAGCGAATTGTGGCTGTTCAACCCGCGCTGGTGGCGCCGCCACCTGAAGGAGAACGGCTTCGAGATCGTCGAGGAGAAGCCGGTGGGGCTGTTCTACACCGCCGAAGGGCTGTTCGCGCTCAAGCTGCCGATCGACCGCCGCCGCGCCCTCTCCGAGACGATCGGCAGCTCCACCCACCTGTTCCGCGTCCGGCCGCGCCGGGGCTGAGCTCAGGCCGGCGGCCGGAGCAGCGCCAGCGTCCGCTCGACCATCGCGTCGAGCGAGAAGCATTGGACGATCCGCTGCCGCGCCCGCGCGCCGTTGCCGCCGCCCGGCGCATCGGCTTCGGCCAGCAGGGCGGCGGCGAGCGCCTCCGGATCGCGCGGCGGCACCACGCGCCCGGTGTCGCCGACCAGCCGCGCCGAATCGCCGACATCGGTGACCACGCACGGGAGGGCGCAGGCCATCGCTTCTCCCACCGCGTTCGAAAAGCCCTCCCCGAAAGCGGAGGAGGAGCAGGAGATGTCGAGGCCGTTCAAGGCGGCGACCGGATCGGTGCTCCGCCCGGTCCACAGCAGCCGGTCCTCGAGGCCGAGCTCGCCCGCCAGGCGCTTCAGCTCGGCAAGATAGCCCGGATCGCCCTCGCCGATGCACAGGAAGCGCAGCTCCGGCCGCGCCCGCGCCGCGAGCGCCGCGGCGCGCAGGAAGACGGGGTGGTCCTTCATCGGATCGATCCGGGCGAGGACGCCGATCGCCGTCTCCCCCTCGCCGAGCCCCCATTCCGCCCGCTTCGCGGCGCGCAGCGCCGGGTCCGGCCGGAAGCGGTCGGTGTCGATCCCGTTCGGCACCACCGCGATCCGCTCCCGCGGGAAGCCGTGCCCGGCGGCATAGTCGCGCCCGGCATGCGAGTTGGAGATGATGAGGTCGGCGCTGCGCGAGAGCGCGCATTCGAGGCCGTAATTGAGGCGGAAGACCCAGTCGTAGCTCGCCGGGTCCATGTCCGACGCGCGGATCGACCAGACCATGCGGAAGCGCGGCGCGAACGGGCGGACCGCGGCGGCGACGATGTTGGCGGTGCCGAGGAAGCTGTAGACGACCGACGGCCGCACCTCGGCAATGGCGCCGCGGACCCGCTTCAGAAAGGCGGGCACGTCCCAGCGGCCGCTCTTGCGCAGATCGACGATGCGGATGCCGCGCGCCTCCAGCTCGGCATCGAGCACGCCGCCTGTGTAGAACAATCCGACCACGACCTCCTCCCCCCGGGCGTGGAGCCCGGCGGCGAGGTGGACGAGCTGGCGCTCGGCGCCGCCGATGTTGAGCGAGCGGGCGAGGAGGAAGATCGGGCCGCCCGAACCCGGTGCCGCGCCCACGGATTGCTCAGTCCGGCCGCTTCAGCATGAAGACCGAGCTGCCGTACTGGAGCAGGGCCAGGAAGCGGAAGAAGGGCGAGAAGCGGATCTTCTTGAGCATCAGCTGGCGCATCTTGCCGCGCGACACGCTCGGATCGCCCGGCCGCATGCCGTCGAAGCGGGGATAGAAGCGGTAGAAGCCGGCCTCGCGGCCGGCCGCGCACAGGTCCGCATAGGAGAACCAGTGGACGGCAGGCCGGGTGGAGTAGTTCGCCAGCTTGGGATTGTAGTGCAGGTGGTGGTGGACGAAGGCTTCCTTCAGCGTCTTGGGATAGTAGTTGAAGAAAGGCAGGTTGTACTCGCCATTGAACCCCCGGATCGAGAAACGGTGGCGGTTCAGGGTCTCGATGAAGGCCACGCCGCCCGGCGCGAGCACGCGGTAAGCCTCGTTGAGCGTCTTGGAGGGGGAATCGACATGCTCGAGCACGGTCTCCAGCACGACCGCGGCCATGCTATTGTCCTCGAACGGCAAATTCTCGGCCGAGCCCTGCAGGAC
The DNA here is from genome assembly GCA_046289665.1 of Allosphingosinicella sp. Lineage (GTDB taxonomy): Bacteria > Pseudomonadota > Alphaproteobacteria > Sphingomonadales > Sphingomonadaceae > Allosphingosinicella. The sequence goes on along the minus strand of JBKBVA010000062.1, from coordinate 8,993 downwards.
GCGCGCGCCGCTGTCGCCGAGGAAGTTGCGGGCGCTCTCGACGAAGCCTGGCACCGGCTCAACCCCAACCACGTCATACCCCATGCCCACCAAGGTCTTGAGCGAATAAGGGAGTGGCCCGCAGCCCACGAGGGCAACCTTGTTGTTGCCGGCCGGAAGATCGGTGATCCGGCTGAGGATGGTCATCGTCTCGGCCACGCCTTCCACCCCCATTGCATGGGTGGTGAAATGCTCATTGGCCATCGTCTCCAGGCCGGGATAGGCCTCGGCCAGCTTGCGACCTTCGTAGAGCCGTTCTTCCGGTGTCATTGCACCCCCTTAAGAGCCTGTCTTTGCACGCGTGCGCGCCGGCGCGGTCGGGACCCTGTAGACGGCGAACCCATCCCGCGCCAGATATCCCATTCCGGCCGCGAAGCTCAGCCGGCTGCTTGGTCCGCAGCGCCGGCCACGCCTGCTCCCGGGCTTGCCGCCGGGGCGACGGGGATGCCCTTGACGAAGAAGCCGCCGCCGGCGTCGAGCGACAGCATCTTTTCCGGCTTGTCGGCGAGGAACTCGTCGATCGACGCGCTCGCGCCGGGACAGGTGCCGCAGGCATAATCGTCGCACAGCAAAATGCCGCCCGGCGACAGGCGGTCGTAGAAGAAGCGCATGCTGTCGATGGTCGGCTGGTAGAGATCGACGTCGACATGGACGAAGGAGAAGGTGCGGTCGGCGACGTCGCCGAAGCGCTCCGGAATCCAGCCTTTGTGGAGCCGGATGCGGTCGGCGAACGGGGCGAGATTGTCGAGCACCACCTGCTCGGGCGTCGCGAAATCGCCCGGCTTCCAGTAGCCGCCGTCTTCGGACTGCGGCGCGCTCAGCCCTTCGAAGCTGTCGAAGAGGTGGTGGATCTTGTCCGTGCCGCGCGTGGCGGAGCAGATCAACCAGGAGGAAGCACCCTCGAACACGCCGCATTCGGCCGTGTCGCCGGGGACGTGCGCGGTCATCCGCATCAGCTGCCACAATGTCCACTTGCGGTGCGTGTTGAACCCGCCGCGCTCGCCGAACCGCTCCAGATAGGCGTTGAAGCCCTCGTCCCGCCACCAGTCGAGATGCGCCCAGGTGAAGCGGTAATCCGGCAGGAACCGGTTCGCGATCATCTTGAGCGCGAACATCCGACGGTCGTCGCTCTTGGACGCGACATTGCGCAGGAAGCTAGCGAACTTTCTCATGTTTTCCATTCACGAAGAGGAGCTGCACGGCGAAGCTGACGGCGTACATCGCTGCCGTCGCGACCATCAATCCCGCGAGGCCGAGGGGCTCGATGAGGAGCGCGTTCATACTGACCTTTACCGCCAGCGCAAGGCAGGCGACCCAGAGCAGCACGTGGTGCCGGTTCGAGGCGGCATACCATTGCACGACGGCGAGGCCGCCGAAGTAGAAAGGCAGCTGGAGGAGCGCGGCGCGCAGCACGTAGGCGACCGCCGCGCTGTCCTCGGCGGTGAAGGCACCGCGCTCGAAGACGAGGCTGACCGCCCAGGGCGCCAGCAGCCAGCCGACGACGGCGATGGCGATGCCGACGAAGAAGAGCAGGAGCGACCAGACCTCAGTCTGCCGGGCCCCGAGCTCGGTCTCACCGTCCGCGACGGTGCCGGAGAGGACCGGCAGCAAAGCGCGGGCGACGACCACCGATCCGAAGCCGACGATCAGGCTGACCAGCCGGTTGGCATAGCCGAGCGTCGCGACCGCGCCCTCGCCGAGGCGGCTGGCGAAGCCCTGGTCGAGCGGGTTCGCGGTGGTCAGCACCAGCTGGCCGAGGAACATGACCAGCAAGGGCACGTAGAGCGGCCGCCAGTCGCGCGGTTCGTGGCGGAAGCGGAAGGCGCCGATCGGACGGTCGCTGTTGTGCACCATCGCACCGAGCCAGGCGACCTGCAGGACGAAGCCGATCAGCGTCCCCCAGATCAGCGGATCGGCGGGATTGCCGGCGGGCGCGGCGAGCACGAAGACGGCCACGACCAAAGCGGGGGTCGCGTCGACGACGCTGTAGCCGTAGCGCTCGCGCGCCTGCAGGCGGGTGGTGAGATAGCCCGCGACGATGCTGAGCGCCGCCACCGGGGCGAGGAGCAACGCCATCCGCCGCACCAGCGCCTGCGTCTCCGGCTCCAGCGCGCCGGCGAGGAGATCGACGGTGAGCGGCGCCGCGAGCACGGTGAGCAGCATGATGCCGAGCGCGAGCAGGAGGATGCTGCCGTTGAGCTGGGCGACGAACCCGCGATAGGTGGGCGGATCGCGGTGCAGCGCGACCAGCCGCGGCACCAGCACGACCGTCGCCGTCGAGGTCAGCATCAGCGGGACCCAGGTCGCGATGGTGAGGCCGATCTGATAGGCGTCGACCACGCCCGAGACGCCGTAGCGCCAGGCGACCGCCATTTCGCGCGCCGCGACGAACAGCTTCGCGGCGAGCACCAGCACGCCGATCAGGACCGCGCCGGAGGCGATCCTCTTGTGGTTGTCGTGGACGCCGCGCAGGCGGCCGATCAGAGCGGCGAGCACGGCTTTGCTCCGGGCCAGATCAGGCGACGGCGCGCGCGGGCGCCGGCTCGGCCTCGGCCCCGCAGCGGCTCTCCAGCCACGCCTGGAACATCAGCACGATCCACAGGCGATACTGCTCGTTGACCTGACCGCCGAGATGGGCCTGCCACATCCGCCGCACCGGCTCCGGGTGGAAATAGCCTTCCTGCGCGAGGCGGCGCGGATCGAGCAGGGCCTCGGCCCAGTCGCGCAAGGGGCCGCGCAGCCAGTCGCCGACCGGAACGCCGAAGCCCATCTTGGGCCGCTCGATCAGCGCGCGCGGCACGTGGCGGTAGAGGACCTGGCGCAGCGCCCACTTGGTCTCGCCGTCGCGAAGCTTGTATTCCATCGGCAGGCGCCAGGCGAACTCGACGACCCGGTGGTCGAGCAGGGGCACCCGCGTCTCCAGCGAGACGCTCATGGCGGCGCGGTCTACCTTGGCGAGAATATCGTCGGGAAGATAGGTGACCATGTCGAGCGCCATCATCCGCTCGACGTCCGAAAGGCCCTCCAGCCGCGGCATGTGGCCGGTGAGCAAGGTGTCGGGCTCGGTGCCGCCGATCACCAGCTCGTCGGGCTCGCGCCACAAGGAGACGAGGCCGTGATAGAGCTCGGCGACCGAGCGGCTGGCGAGCACGCCCGCGCCCTTGTGGATCTTGTCACCCGGCAGCGCCATCTTCGCCGATTGCGGCAGGAACGGATCGGCCGCCCCGGCGATCCGGTTCCAGGCACCGGGCGAGAGCGTGGTGAGGCCGCGGGCGGCGGCCTGACGCAGCGGCCGCGGCACCTTCGAGAGCCGTCGCCACATGCCGGCGGTGAGCTTGTAGCGGTTGTAGCCGCCGAACAATTCATCGCCCGCGTCGCCCGAGAGGGAGACCGTCACGTGGCGGCGGGCGAGCTGGGAGACGAGGAAGGTCGGGATCTGCGAGCTGTCCGCGAACGGCTCGTCGTAGATAGCCGGGAGGCGCGGGATCACGTCCATCGCCTCGCGCGGCGTGACGTACATCTCGGTATGGTCGGTGCCGAGATGCTCGGCGACCGCCTTGGCGTGCTTCGCCTCGTTATACTCTTCCTCGTTGAAGCCGATCGAGAAGCTCTTCACCGGCCGCGACGACTGGGCCTGCATCAGCGCGACCACGGTCGACGAATCGACCCCGCCCGAAAGGAAGGCGCCGAGCGGCACGTCGGCCATCATCTGCTGGCCGACCGCGTCGGAAAGGAGCTTTTCCAGCTCCCCCACCGCGTCGTCCGGCGACAGGCGGAGCGGATCGGCGACACCCGCCTCGGCCACCATCGCCGCCGACCAGAAGCGCCGGACGACGGGCTCGCTCTCCCCCTGACCGAGCCTGAGGAAGCAGCCGGGCTCGAGCTTGGCGATGCCGCGATAGATGGAGTGCGGCCCCGGAATGTAGACGTGGCGGACGTAGAGGGTGAGGGCGTCGCGGTCGATCTCGCCCTCGAAGGCGGGATGGCTCGCCATCGCCTTCAGCTCGGAGCCGAACAGGAAGGTGCGCTCCGTGCCTTTGCCCTGCCAGCCGTAATAAAGCGGCTTCTCGCCCAGCCGGTCGCGGCCGAGGAACAGCGCCTTTTCCTGCCGGTCCCACAAAGCGAAGGCGAACATGCCGATCGCGCGCTTCAGCGACTCCTCGAGCCCCCAGGTCTCGATCGCGGCGAGCAGGGTCTCGGTGTCCGAATGGCCGCGCCATTCGAAGCGCGCGCCGGCTTCGGCGAGCTGCCGGCGCAGGTCCATATGATTGTAGATTTCGCCATTGTAGACGATCACCCAGCGCCCGGTGGCCGAGCGCATCGGCTGGTCCCCGGCGGGCGAGAGATCGACGATGGCGAGGCGCGCATGGGCGAGCGCCACCCGGTGCTCGTCGTCGGTCCAGACGTCGCCATGGTCGGGGCCGCGATGGTGGATGCAGGCGGCCATCGCGCGCAACAGCGCCGGCACCTGCCCGCCCCCCGCGGACCAGCGCCCGCCGACAAATCCTACCAGACCGCACATGGCATCGACCTATAGCGCATTGGAGACCTCAGTTCGAGCCGACCGCCGCCGCCGCGTCGGCGGGCCGCCCCGCGGCGTGCGGGGCGAGCAGGCTGTCGTAGAGTTGGGCATATTGGCGGCTGATCGCCTCGATCGAGAAATGGCGCTTCACCCGCTCGCGCGCCGCGGCGCCGAGCTCGCGCCGCCGCTCGGGGCCGAGCGCCGCCATCGCCTCGACCGCCGCCGCCAGCGCATCGGGCTGCGAGGGCGGGACGACGCTGCCGGTGTCGTCGACCAGGAAGGCCGCGTCGCCGACATCGGTGACGACGCAGGGCGTGCCGACGCTCATCGCTTCGGCGACGACGTTGGGAAAGCCCTCGCCGATCGAGTGCAGGCAGAAGATGTCCATGCCGGCGAGCAGCTTCGCAAGATCGTGGCGCTCGCCCATCAGGTGGAAGCGCTCGGCGTGGCCGCCGGCGGCGATCCAGCCGGCCAGCTCCGCATTTTCGGGCGTATAGTTGCGCCCGATCATGACGAACCGCATGTCCGGATGACGCGGGGCGAGCTGCGAGGCGGCGGCGACGAAGCTTCGGGGGTCCTTCTGCGCGCTGAACCGCCCGGCGCTTCCGACGATCAACGCATCTGCCGGCAGGCCGAGTTCGACACGCAGCCCGTCCCGCGGCGGCGCCTCGGGCACGACATAGCCGTTGGGGATGACCATGCCCTTGGAGGCATCGTAGCCGAGCCGTTCGTGCACCTGGCGCGCCGAGTGGGCGACGTAGACGATCCGCTCGGGCAACCGGCGCGAGAGGCGGGCGCAGGCGCGCCGCACCCAAGCGGTGGCGCCCGAAATGCCCATTTGCGGGCTGATGTCGGCGATCCGCACGCCCCAGATCAGGTGGCGCACGCCGACGATCCGCGCCGCGATGCCGCCGAGCAGATCGGAATGGTACATCCAGGTCTGGACGATGTCGGGCTTGCGCGCCCGCAGCTCCCGCACCAGCCGCGCCAGCACTCGCGGCATGTCGCGGCTCGAGCGCATGCCGAGCGCATCGACCCTGATGCCCGCCTCCTGCAGCATCGGCCCGACGGTGGCGAGCGTCCGCAGCGAGATCACCTGATGCTCATAGGGGGATTGATGCGCATGGGTCGCCGCGAGCCGCTTCAGCATCAGCTCGGCGCCGCCGGAGGTCAGATCGATGATGATGTGGACGATGCGCATCGCGGGGGAGCCCTTAGGGGCTTTCCGGAGCAGGGGAAACATCTTCGGCAGGGTGGGCGTGGGCGCGATGCTCAAAAATCGTCGTGTAGCGCCCGACGAACAGCAGCACGGTCGGCCACAGCATCGTGTTCCACAGGTCCTTGAGCGATTCATCCCACCGCGCCGGCTCGCCATGCGCTTCCTGGTGCCACAGATCGTAGGCCTCGTTGCCGAGCTCGACGGCCAGCACGAACAGCCAGGGGAAGCGGCTGCGCCGGGTCTGGCGGAAGGCGAACATGGCGATGAGGTAGAGGAGAAGCGCGAAATGGATGTGGAGCGCATCCTTCTCCAGCCCCGAATATTCGGAGATCAGGATCTTGAGCTGCGCGAAATCCATGCCGGTCCTGCCGAAAAACTGCCCCCGTCCGGCCTGTTAGCCGAGCCGGGGGCGCAGACCTAGCCCTTCGCGTAGGGCTGCCGCGTGTCGTGGCGCGAATTGTGCCCGGGGCGGAAGCTGTCGTTCGGCCCCGGCGCGGTGCCGCGATACATGTCCCGCCGCGCCGTGGTGCGCGCGCCGTAATCGGTGCAGAAATGCTGCCCGCCCGCCGCCGGCAGATCGGTGCGGAACAGGTTGCCCTCCGACACCGTGTGGTGGAGCGTCACTTCGTAATCATAAGCATGGTCGCGCGACTTGCGGGCCGCGGGCACGAAGATGTCGCAGCCGCGCATCCGGTTGCGGCGGCCGCCGCCGGGATCGGCCTGCATCAGGAGGACGGAGCCGTGGCTGCCGGGGCTGCGGTGGGCGCCGATCACCTTGACCCCCTCGAGCGCGACCGCATTGCCCGCCGCCGTGTGCATCAGCCCGTAGAGGCCGGCGGTGCGGAACTCCGCGTTGCGCACGGTGAGGTTGCCGCCGGTCTGCCCCTGCCAGGAGAGGTAGACGGCGCCGGCGCCGGCATCGTGGGCGCCGCCTTCGACCAGCGCGCCGTCCCAGCTCAGGATCATGTGGTACGGGCCGCCGGTGCGGTTGGACGAGCGGCAGTCGATCAGCCGCAAATAGCCCTGGTACCGGTCGCGATAGGCGGCGAGCAGAGCGGAGGTGTTGTCCATGAACCGGCAGCGGCGGAACTCGATATTGCCGGTGAGGATGTCGACATCCTGGCGGCGCTTGTAATCGGGCTCGATATCGACGCCGAAGCGCGGCGCATGGGCCTTGTAGCGGCCGAGCCCCTCGCCATTGCCGTCGAAGGCGCTGTCCTCGACGAGCAGGCCGTAGACCTGGATAACGCCGAGGCCGCCGCGGGCGTTGTTGTAGCTCTTCACCCGCCGGACGACGATGTCGCGGCAGGCGATGCCCGGCCGGCCGCCGAGCTCGCTGCTGGTCAGATAGAGGCCGTCGGTCTGGCAATGGTGAAGATCGAGATCCTCCAGCCTCGCATTGGTGCAGCCGTGGAGGGCGATCAGCGAGGCATAGGCTTCGTTGACCGAATCGTCGCGGCTCATGTCGCGCACGCCGCCGTCAATCTCGAAGCCGCGGATGACGACGTTGCGCGACCTGTGGATCGCGAACGGCATGAAGATGGCGAGATCCGACGGCGCCTGGCCGCGTCCGCGCCCGGCGCCGCGGTGGAAGGCGCCGTTGAGGCGGATGCGCGCGCCGTGGCCGGAAATGGTGAGGCCGTCGCAGCGGTCGATCACCGGGTTGAGGTCCGGGTGGCGCGAGAAATTGCGCGTGCGGTGCTGGCGGACCACGTAGGTGCCCGCCGGGAACACGTAATGGCCGCCCCGCGCGCGGTTCACATGGGCGATCCAGCGGCGGAAGGCCTCGTAATTGTCGGTGCGGCCGTCGGCGACGAAGCCGAAGGCGTCGACGACGTCGATCGCCGGCGCGCGCGAGGCCTGTGCCGCGGCGCGCAGCGGCCCCGCCGCGAGCATCGTGCCGCCGAGCAGGCGGATGAAATGGCGTCTTTCCATGCGAACCTCTCTAGGAGCCCGGCGCTTCACCGGGGATGAATGTGGCGGTCGGCCCGCGTTCAGAGGAGCTTGCCGGGGTTCATGATCCCGGCCGGGTCGAGCGCCGCCTTGACGGCGCGGAGCACCGCCAGCCGGGCCGGGGACGCGGTGCGGGCGAGTTCCCCTCGCTTCGCCTGGCCGATGCCGTGCTCGGCCGAGATCGATCCGCCGGCCTGCGTCACCAGATCGTGCACCAGGGCGGTCACCTCCGGCCCCTTCGCCTCGGCCCAGCCGGCGGTGTCCCGGGGGGCCTGGACGTTGAAGTGCACATTGCCGTCCCCGAGATGGCCGAAGGCGATCACCTGCGCGCCGGCGAAGCGGGTGCGCACGGCCTCGGCGGCCGAGACGATGAAATCCGGCATTGCCGCCACCGGCACGGAAATGTCGTGCTTGAGCGAGGACCCGGCATGCCGCTCCGCCTCGGCGATCGAATCGCGAATCCGCCACAGATCCTCCGCCTGCGCCTCGCTGGCGGCGGGAAAGGCGTCGCCGATCCGCCCCGCCTCCAGCTCCTCGCCCAGAAAGGCTTCGAGCGCCTCGCCGGCCGGCGCCGCGCCAAGGCGGCTGGTGGTCTCGATCAGCACGTTCCACGGGTAAGCGCCGGCGAGCGGGCGGCGGGTGCCGGGGATGCGGGCGAGGACGAGGTCGAGCACGTCGGCCGGCACCAGTTCGAACGTCTCGACCGCCTCGCCCAGCCGCTCCTCCGCCCGGCGCAGCAGCGCCAGCGCCGCCTGGGGCGAGGCGAGGCCGATCCAGGCCGTCGCCTTCGATCCGGTTGCCGGGGCCAGCCTGAGGCTCGCCGCGGTGACGATGCCGAGCGTCCCTTCGGCGCCGATCAGCAATTGCTTGACGTCGTAGCCGCGATTGTCCTTGCGCAGCGCCGAGAGGCCTTCGAACAGGCTGCCGTCCGGCAGCACCGCCTCCAGCCCCAGCACCAGCGCGCGCATCGCGCCGAAGCGCAGCACCTGCGTGCCCCCGGCATTGGTCGAGACCAGGCCGCCCACCGTCGCCGACCCCTTCGCGCCCAGGGACAGCGGGAAGCGGCGTCCGGCGGCGGCGGCGGCGTCGTGGACGTCGGAGAGGATCGCGCCGGCTTCGGCGACGAGGAGATTGTCTTCCGGCGAGACGGACCGGATCGCGTTCATCCGGCGCAGCGAGAGGAGCAGGGCGCCGCCGTCGGCGCCCGGCGTCGCGCCGCCGACCATCGAGGTGTTGCCGCCCTGCGGCACCAGCGCGACC
>JBKBVA010000061.1:0-11115 GCA_046289665.1 Allosphingosinicella sp. | reverse complement strand
CGTCGCGCCGATCGCGAGATCGTCCGCGCGCAGCAGCAGCGTCCCGCCCGGCCCGATGGCCACCGCGCCGGTGATGCCGAGGCTGCCCGCATCGCTGCGCAGCGTCGCCGCCGTGCCCGCCGAGAGGCCGAGGCCGAGGGCGGCGCCCGACCCGCTCGCCGCGGCGCTCGCCGAGGTCGACGCCGACGCCTTGACGCCGCGCGAGGCGCTCGACCTCGTCTACCGGCTGAAGCGGCTGGCCGAGGAGGCGGAGGGGTGAGCGCGCGCTTCGCCTCGGTCCCGGCGCGCCGCCGGATCGTCAACCGGCGCGAACTCGCCGCGGCGATGGCGGCGCTGGAGGGTGCGGACCGACGCCGCGACGCCACCGCGATCCTCAAGGATGCGCTCGCCGCCGGGCGGGCCGAGATCGCCCGCCGGCTCGAGGAGAAACCGTGGCAGGGCACCGAGACCGCCGCGGCCTATGCCTATCTCACCGACCAGATCCTGCGCGTCGCCTACGATTTCGTCACCCGCCAGCTCCACCCGCTCGCCAACCCCACCGACGGGGAGCGGCTGCTGCTGATGGCGGTGGGCGGCTACGGGCGCGGCGAGATGGCGCTCCATTCCGACGTCGACATCGCCTTCGTGACGCCGTGGAAGCCGACGGGCTGGAGCGAGACCGTCATCGAGACGATGCTCTATCTGCTCTGGGACCTCGGCCTCAAGGTTGGCCATTCGAGCCGCTCGGCCAACGAGCTGATCGCGCTGGCGGGCTCCGACCACACGGTGCGCACCGCCCTGCTGGAGGCGCGCTATCTGTGGGGCGACGAGGGATTGTACGACGCGGTGCAGGCGCGCTTCTGGTCGCAGGTGGTGGCGGGCAAGGCGCGCGACTTCGTCACCGAGAAGCTCGACGAGAGGAATGCGCGGCACGAGCGGATGGGCGACAGCCGCTACGTCGTCGAACCCAACGTCAAGGAAGGCAAAGGCGGCCTGCGCGACCTCCACACCCTGTTCTGGATCGGCAAGTACGCGCACCAGGTGCGCAGCGTCTCGGACCTCGTCGAGGTCGGGCTGCTCACCGCCCAGGAGCTGCGCCAGTTCCAGCGCTCCGAGCGCTTCCTGTGGGCGGTGCGCTGCCACCTTCACATCGTCGCCGGCCGCGCCGAGGAGCGGCTGACCTTCGACTATCAGCGCGATATCGCCGCCCGGATGCATTATGCCGACCGGGCGGGCGGCTCGCCGGTCGAGCGCTTCATGCGCCACTATTTCCTGCACGCGAAGACGGTGGGCGACCTGACCGGCGTCTTCCTCGCCCATCTTGACGAGAAGTTCGCCAACCAGGGCCGCCGCTTCAACCTGCCTGCGCTGCGCCGCCGGCCGGGCAAGCTCGAAGGCTTCGTGCTCGACCGCGGCCGGCTCGCCCTTCCCCACGACGGCTTCTTCCGCGAGGATCCGGTGCGCCTGCTCCAGATCTTCGCGCTCGCGGACCGGCATGGCCTCGAGGTCCACCCGCTGGCGATGCGCGCCGCCGCCCGCGACGCCAAGCTGATCGACCATGACGTGCGCGAGGATCCCCGCGCCAACGCCCTGTTCCTCGACGTCCTCACTTCCACCCGCACGCCGGAGATGGTGCTGCGCTGGATGAACGAGGCGGGCGTGTTCGGCCGCTTCATTCCCGATTTCGGCCGCGTCGTCGCGCAGATGCAGTTCGACATGTACCACCATTATACGGTGGACGAGCATTCGATCCGCGCGATCGGCCTCGCCGCGCGGATCGAGAACGGCGAGCTCAAGGCCGACCATCCTTTGGCCCACGCCCTGTTCCGGCACATCGCCTCGCGCCGGGTGCTCTACGTCGCGATCCTGCTCCACGACATCGCCAAGGGCCGCGGCGGCGACCATAGCGAGCTGGGCGCCGAGGTCGCGCGCGAGCTCTGCCCCCGCCTCGGCCTTTCCGACGCCGAGACCGAGACGGTCGCCTGGCTGGTGCGCTGGCACCTCCTGATGTCCGCCACCGCCTTCAAGCGCGATCTCGCCGATCCCAAGACCATCCAGGACTTCGTCGAGCGGGTGAAGAGCATGGAGCGGCTGCGCCTTCTCCTCATCCTCACCGTCGTCGACATCCGCGCCGTGGGGCCCGGCGTGTGGAACGGCTGGAAGCGGCAGCTGCTGCGCGAGCTGTTCGATTCCGCCGAGGAGCTGCTCCGCCTCGGCCACAAGCAGAAGGGCCGGACCGAGCGGATCGTCGCGATGCAGGAGGAACTCGCCCGGCGGCTCGGCTGGGAGGAGAGCCGCTTCGCGCGACTCGCCTGGCGCCTGCCCGACAGCTACTGGCTGGCCGAGCCGATCGAGGTGCTGGAGGACAATGCGCGGCTGATCGACGCGTCCGACCGGGCGCCGAAGAAGGCGCGGCCGATCCACACCTCGGTGCAGCGGGAGCGCGGCGCCACCCTGGTCAGCGTCTATGCCAAGGACCAGCCGGGCCTGTTCTGGCGCCTCACCGGCGCGATCAGCCTTGCCGGCGGCAACATCATCGACGCGCGCATCCACACCACCCAGGACGGCATGGCGGTCGACAATTTCCTGGTCCAGGACGGCAACGGCGGCCCGTTCGCCGAGCGGCACCAGCTCAAGCGGCTCGAGGAGAGGGTGCTGCGCGCCGCCGAGGGCGAGGAGCCGGAGATGGAGCGGCTCGAGCAGCGGGCGCTGCCGCTGACCCGCGCCGAGGCCTTCACCATCCAGCCGGCGGTGTTCATCGATAACCTCGCGTCCAGTCGCTACACGGTGGTGGAGGTCAACGCCCGCGACCGCGCCGCCCTGCTGAGCGGGCTGGCGCGGGCGCTGCACCTCTCGCGCACCGCCGTCCATTCCGCCCATATCGCCACCTATGGCGAGCGCGCCGTCGACGTCTTCTATCTGACCGATCTCGCCGGCCACAAGATCGCCAGCCTCGCCCGGCTGAAGGCGCTGCAGGGGCGGCTCCTCAAGGCCGCCGGCGAAGGCGAGGGCGCCGCCCGCCGCGCCGCCTGAGCCCGTCCCGCCGCGCCGGGAACGTCCGCAGCGCCCGTCCTTCCAAAGAAGAAGCCCCCGCCGTTTCCGGCGAGGGCTCTTTCTCCTGCCCGAAGGCCTCGATCAGAAGCGGAAGCGGCCGGTGATGCCGTAGGTCCGCGGCTCGGCGAGATAGGCCGAGAAGATCTGCCGCCCGCCCGGGAATTGCGGATCGGTGAAGGCCGAAGTGCGCGCGCCCTCCTGGAAGGGCGAGTTGAACGCGACCTGGGTGTAATCGACGTCGAACAGGTTCTGCGCCCACAGCTCCAGCGCCCAGCGCTCCTCGGGGCCGCGGACGCCGATGCGGGCGTTGACCACCGTATAGCCGTCCTGTTCCTTCTGCGGGAACAGGTCGGAGCCGGTATTGTAGTCGCTGGTCATGCGGGCATCGATGTAGAACAGGCCGGAAAGGCCCGACGTGCCGAGATCGGGCGTGTAGGCGAAGGAGCCGGTGCCGACCAGCTCGGGCGCGTTGGACAGCCTGTTGCCGGGCAGCACGCGCAGCGCAGGATCGAGCGGTGCGCCCTGGTCGTTGCCGACGAGGTTGTCGCGATACTTGGTGTTCACATAGGTGAGGCCGAGGTTGATCGCCATGTCCCGCATCGGGCGGTACTGGGTCTCGATCTCGATGCCCTGCGAACGCACGCCGTAGCCGACGTCGCCGGACGGGCAGGCGCCGGTCGCCGCCGCCGGATTGGCGGTCGGGTTGGCCGCCGGCGGCGGGACGTAGTTGGGCGCGCCGGGGAGCGTGCTCTGGTCGCGGTCCCCGCCGTTGAGGCTGCTGCTGCAGCCGTTGATTGTCTGGACCAGGAAGACGGTGCCGTTGAACGTGTTGAGCTGGAAGTTCTGGAAGTCCTGCCGGAACGCCGCGACGTTGAGCGTGAACGGCCCGTTCGAGAATTTGGCGCCGATCTCATACGCATTGTTGATCTCGGGGTCGAACTGCAGGTTCGCCGCCAGCGCCTGCGCGCCGCCCGGGTTCTTCAGCGCCGAGCGGTCGAGGTTGAAGCCGCCCGCTTTGTAGCCGCGCGAGTAGCTGGCGTAGAGCAGCAGATCGTCGTTCGGCTTGTAGGAAAGGATGCCGGTGCCGGTGAACTCGTCCTCGCTGCGGCGGTCGTTGATCGAGACGCCGTTGAGCTCGGCGGTCGAATTGCCCTGGCAGGCGAGGCGGATGAGGCCTGCGGCGAGCGGCGCGAGGCCCGGCGACTGCAGCAAGGGCAGCAGCGCCTGCTGCTGCGCCACGCAGGCGACGTTGTCGTTGCCGAAGGTCGCCTTGAAGCGCTTGCGCTCGTTCGTATAGCGCAGGCCCGCCGTCAGGCTCAGCTGGTCGGTGATGTGGAAGATGTTGTGCGTGAAGAACGCATAGTTGCGGCTGTTCTGGAAGTAGCGATCGGAGGTCGTGCCCCGATCGTTGATCGATTCCAGACGGTCGAAGGCGGCGACGATCGTCGGACCGGCCGGCCCGAACGGCGACGGCACCGCCGGCGCCAGCGCATTGCTCAGCACCGCGCGGCCCGTCGGGCTGATGCAGCCCGGGGTGGTGGGGCTGTAGAATTGCGCGAGCGCGGTGCCCGACAGGATCCGGCAGGTCGCGAAGCGGCCGTACTGCGATCCGAAGCGCAGGTTGTCGGTGACCGTCAGGTCCTCGTCGGCATAATAAGCGCCGACCAGCCAGTCGAGCTTGTCCTCGAAGGCGGTGCCCTGCAGGCGCAGCTCCTGGCTGAACGTGCTGAAGGCGCGGCCCGAGCCGCCGTCGTCGTCGCGGTAGAGGATGTCGACCGCGCTGTAGTCGGTGTCGGAGCCCTGGTCGCTGTCATAGTCGCGATAGGCGGTGATCGAGGTCAGGGTCGCGCCGCCGAGATCCCAGTTGATGTCGAGCGAGATGCCCTTGTCCTCGGTCTCGCCGCGATAGGAGCGGCCCGGGCTCAGATAGAGGTTGCGGCTGTAGGGGTCGCTGAACGCGGCCATCGGCTGGCCGAGGTCGCGCAGCACGTTGATGATGTTGTTGCCGGCCGGATTGACCACGCCGCCGACGAGCAGCGGGTTGGCGGGCTCGAGCAGGTTGCCGATCGCCGGCTGGGTGTCGTTGTCGAGATAGACGGCGCCGCAGCAGGATTCGTCCCGCTTGGTATAGTCGGCGATGATGCGCACCTCGATCGCGTCCGACGGCTCGAACAGCAGCTGGCCGCGCACGAAGAAGCGGTCGCGGTCGTTGACCCGCGACTCGGTGCCGCCGGTCGGGTTCACCACCCGGTAGAAGCCGTCGCGCTGCGCCCAGACGCCGTCGAGGCGGAAGCCGATCGCGTCGCCGAGCGGGCCGGTGAGGCCGCCGCTGGCGCGCATATAGTCGTAATTGCCGTAGGTCAGCTCGCCGAAGCCCTCGAACTCGTTCATGTTCGGCTTCTTGGAGATGATGTTGAGGATGCCCGCCGAGGCATTGCGGCCGAACAGGGTGCCCTGCGGCCCGCGCAGCACCTCGACCCGCTCGATCTCGCCCAGTTCGGACAGGCCGATGCCCGAGCGCGAGCGGTAGACGCCGTCGATGAACACGGCGACCGAGCTTTCGAGGCCGGGGTTGTCGCCGACCGTGCCGATGCCGCGGATGCGGGCCGAGCCGTTGGCTTCGCTGCCGGTCGAGGAGACGAGGAGGGACGGGGCGAGCTGGTTCAGCTGCCGGATGTCGCTCGCGCCCGAATTCTGCAGCGATTCGGCCGAGACGGCGGAGACGGCGAGCGGCACGTCCTGAAGGACCTGGGTACGGCCCTGGGCGGTGACGACGATGTCGTCATATTGCTGGACCTCGTCGGTGGGGCGGACGTCGGTCTGCGCGTCGACTTCCGCCGACTCCTGCAACACCGAGGTCTCGCCCGTCGATTCGGTATTGTCCTGCGCATGGGCCGGCGCCGCGAGCGCGAAAATGCCGGCCGACATCAGCCAAAAGGACTTGGACATGGAACCCCTCCCTCGTCGAAATATGTTCTCGTTGCGGGAAAGCTAACCAAAAGGGGGAGTGGCTGCCAGCCGGAATCCGCAGTTTCCCGCGAAAATCCGCAATTCATGACGATTGCGCAACAGTTGGGTTGCTCAACGAAACGCAAGTGTTTCGCCGCTCCGCCGGCTGCCGCTACGGAAAGGCCGATTCCGGCACGGCGGCGGGTTTTCGGGAGGGACGGCCGCGGAGGCGCCGTCCTGCGGCTCTTGCGGGCGGAGCGAGGCAATATCCCGTGCGGAAGAGGCGCGCGGGCCTCTTCCGGACGGGAATTGCCGCGGCGCTGCGCGCCTCGCAATGACGGGGACGGGCCGGCCCGGCGCCTTATTTGGGCGCGAGCACCATCAGCATCTGGCGGCCTTCCATGCGCGGATGCTGCTCGACCTTGGCGGTCTCCGCCGTGTCGCTCTGCACCCGCTGCAGGAGCCGCATGCCGAGTTCGCCATGGGCCAGTTCGCGGCCGCGGAAGCGCAGCGTCACCTTCACCTTGTCGCCATCGCCGATGAAGTCGAAAATCTTCTTCATCTTCACGTCGTAATCGTGATCGTCGATGTTCGGACGCATTTTGATCTCCTTGATCTCCTGCGTCTTTTGCGACTTGCGGGCGAGGTTGGCCTTCTTCTGGGCCTCGTACTTGAACTTGCCGACGTCGAGGAACTTGCAGACGGGCGGGTCGGCGCCCGGGGAGACTTCGACCAGATCGAGCCCGACTGACGCAGCCTGCTCGATGGCTTCGGCGGTCAGCATCACCCCCAGATTCTCGCCATTCTCATCGATCACGCGCACCTTGGGCACGGAGATGAATTCGTTGAAGCGGGGGCCGTTCATCGGGGGCGCGGTGGGGCGCCGGATCATGGGCGGACGTATAGCAGATTCTCCATCAAGACCTTTTCAGAAGGGGGACAGGTAGTCAATTGTGTCCCGGAATGAAAGACGGGGCGAGACCTGGCCCCGGTTTTTGCCGATATCTGTGGCCGTTCAGCCGCTTGCCACGTCCGGCGGGGCGGCCGCGCCGACCAGCCGTTCGACCAGCGCCTCCAGCGGCAGCACCTCCTGCCGCGCGTCGGCGCCGAGCGGGCGCAGCGCCACCGTGCCTTCCTCCGCCTCGCGCTTGCCGACGACGAGCAGGTTCGGGACCTTGGCGAGGCTGTGCTCGCGCACCTTGTAGTTGATCTTCTCGTTGCGCAGGTCCGTCTCGACGCGCAGGCCCGCGGCCTTGAGCCGCGCGGCGACCTGCTCGGCATAACCGTCCGCTTCGGAGACGATCGTCGCCACAACCGCCTGCACCGGCGCCAGCCACAGCGGGAAGCGCCCGGCATGGTGCTCGATGAGGATGCCGAGGAAGCGTTCGAACGTGCCGAGGATGGCGCGGTGGAGCATCAAGGGCGGATGCTTCTCGCCGTCCTCGCCGACATAGGCGGCGTCGAGGCGCTTGGGCATTTGCGGGTCGAGCTGCAGCGTGCCGCACTGCCAGGTCCGCCCGATCGCGTCCTTCAGGTGGAATTCCAGCTTGGGGCCGTAGAAGGCGCCTTCGCCGGGCAGCACTTCGTAGGGCAGGCCCGTCTCGCGCAGCGCCGCCTCGAGATCGGCCTCGGCGCGGTCCCATTCGGCGTCGCTTCCCACGCGCTGATCGGGGCGCGTCGCCAGCTTCACCTGGTAATCCGGGAAGCCGAGGTCGCGGTAGACGGCGTCGAGCAGGGCGCAGAACGCCTTGGTCTCCTCGACCAGCTGGTCGTGGGTGCAGAAGATGTGGGCATCGTCCTGGGTGAACTGGCGCACCCGCATGATGCCGTGGAGCGCGCCGTGCGGCTCGTTCCTGTGGCAGCAGCCGAATTCGGCGAGCCGCAGCGGCAGGTCGCGATAGGAGGTGATGCCCTGGCGGAACACCTGGACGTGGGCCGGGCAGTTCATCGGCTTCAGCGCGAGCAGGTCCGCCGCGCCGGACAGGATCGGCATGTCGCCTTCGGTGCTCGGCACCTCGTCCGGTACGACGAACATGTTCTCGCGGAACTTGCCCCAATGGCCGGAGGCGACCCACAATTTGGCGTCGATCAGCTGCGGGGTCTTGATCTCGCGATAGCCGGCGGCGTCGAGCCGGCGGCGCATATAGGCTTCGAGCTGGCGCCAGACGATCCAGCCGTTCGGGTGCCAGAAGACGGAGCCCTGCGCTTCCTCCTGGAAATGGAACAGGTCCATCTCGCGGCCGATCTTGCGGTGGTCGCGCTTGGCGGCCTCCTCCATCCGCGTCAGGTGCGCGTCGAGCTGCTTCTTGTTGAGCCAGCCGGTGCCGTATATGCGGCTCAGCATCGCATTCTTCTGGTCGCCGCGCCAATAGGCGCCGGAGACGCGCGTCAGCTTGAAGGCATTGGGATCGAGCTTGCCGGTGGAGGCGAGATGGGGCCCGCGGCACAGGTCTACCCAGTCGCCCGAACGGTACATGGTGATCGTCTCGTCGGCGGGAAGCTCCATCACCCACTCGGCCTTGAAGGCCTCGCCGCTCTTCTCGAAGAAGTCGCGCACCTCGTCGCGGGTCCACACCTCGCGGATCAGCGGCGCGTCCTTCGCAATCACGCGGCGCATCTCCTCCTCGATCGCCGGGAGATCCTCCTCGGTGAAGGGGCCGCGATCGGGGGCGGGCGCGAAATCATAGTAGAAGCCGTCCTCGGTCGCCGGGCCGAAGGTGATCTGCGTGCCGGGGAAGAGGTTCTGCACCGCCTCGGCGAGGACGTGGGCGTAATCGTGGCGGACGAGCTCCAGCGCCTCGGCCTCGTCGCGCGCCGTCACCAGCGCCAGCTCGGCATCGCCCTCGAACGGGCGCATGATGTCGCGCACCTCGCCGTTCACCTTGGCGGCGAGCGCCGCCTTGGCGAGCCCCGGCCCGATCGCCGCCGCGACGTCCGCCGGCGTGGTGCCCGGTTCGACTTCGCGGACCGATCCGTCGGGCAGCGTGATCGAAAACATCTCGGACATGGCGGGGACAAGCTCCTTTGCGGCTGGTGCCGCCATAGATGGGGGCTCCAAGCTGTCAAGGAAGACGGGGTGCCCGAGTGGAAAGGATGCTTGACACACCGCTTCGGGCGCCTGTAAAGCATCCTTGTCTTAACGGGAAGGAACCTTGACATGGCACGACATCGCAACGCCGCTCAGCGCCGCTACGTCTGGCGCATCGCCGGCGCGACCGGGGCCTATCTCGGCACGCTCGCGGCCGCGCTCCACCTGGTCGGCGGGGGCACGGTCACCGGGCCGCTCGCCTTCGTGCTGGCGCTGCTCCCGGCGCTGTGCGTCGCCGCGATGTTCTGGGCGATGGGCCGGCTGCTGGTCGAGGAGCAGGACGAATATCAGCGGATGCTGCTGGTCCGTCAGTCGCTGGTGGCCACCGGCTTCGCGCTCACCGTCGCGACGATGTGGGGCTTCCTCGAGAATTTCGATCTCGTGCCCCATGTCGACGCCTTCTACCTCGCCGTCCTGTGGTTCTTCGGCCTCGGCCTGGGGAGCCTCTTCAACCGCTTCACCGTCGGCGACAGCGGCGGCTGCCGGGCATGAAGAACCGGCTGAGGGTGCTCCGCGCCGAACGCGGCTGGAGCCAGGGCGACCTCGCCGAGCGGCTTGACGTGTCGCGCCAGAGCGTCAACGCGATCGAGACCGGCCGCTACGATCCCAGCCTGCCGCTCGCCTTCCGGATCGCCGACATATTCGGCCTTCCGATCGAATCGATCTTCTCGAGGGAGTGACGCGACCTGATGACCGAACCCGAATTCCTGACCACAGGCGGCCTGCGCCTCGCCTGCCGCCGCCGCGCCGGGCGCGGGCCGACCCTCGTCTTCCTGCCCGGCTACATGTCGGACATGGAAGGCGGCAAGGCGACGGCGCTCGATGCCTGGGCGGAGGGCGAGGGGCGCGCCATGCTGCGCTTCGACTATGCCGGCTGCGGCGCCAGCGAGGGCGCGTTCGAGGCGCAGAGCCTGGCGCGCTGGCGCGACGACACGCTGGCGATGATCGACTCGATCGAGGGGCCGGTGGTGCTCGCCGGCTCGTCGATGGGCGGCTGGCTGATGCTGCTCGCCGCCCTCGCCCGGCCGGAGCGGGTCGCGGGCCTGGTCGGCATCGCCGCCGCGCCCGATTTCACCTCCTGGGGCTTCACCGACGCGCAGAAGGCGACGATCCGGGCGGAAGGGCGGCTCGCCGAGGAGAGCCCCTACGGGCCCGATCCCTACGTCACCACCCGCACCTTCTGGGAGAGCGGCGAGAGCCTGAAGCTGCTCGATAAGGAAATCGCGATCGACTGCCCGGTGCGCCTCCTCCACGGCGGCGCCGACCCGGACGTGCCGTGGCGGATCTCGCTGGAGATACTGGAGCGCGTCCGTTCAGCCGACGTGCAGTTGCACCTCGTCAAGGACGGCGACCACCGCCTGTCGCGCGACGGGGATATCGCCCTGCTCGTCGCCACCGTGGCGGCCTTGATGGAGCGATTGTGAACCCGATTCTGCTGGCGCTCGCCGCCGTCCAGACCGCCGCCGCCGGCCCCGTCGACACGCCCGAGGCGCGCTACCGCGCCTGCACCGAACTCGTCCGCACCGCGCCCGAACGCGCCGTCGATCAGGCCGACGCCTGGCGGCTGCAGGGCGGCGGCCTCCCCGCCCGCATGTGCCTCGGCCTCGCTTATACCGCGCTGGAGCGCTGGGCCCCCGCCGCCGCCGCCTTCGAGCAGGCCGCGCTCGACGCCGAGAAGGCGCAGGACGAGGGCCGCGCCGATTTCTGGGCACAGGCCGGCAACAGCTGGCTCGCCGCCGGCGATCCGGCAAAGGCCAGGCGCGCCTTCGACGCCGCCCTCGCCACCGCCTTGCTGAAGCCCGAGCTGCGCGGCGAGGTCCATCTCGACCGGGCCCGCGCCGCCGTCGCGCTCGGCGACGAAGCCGCCGCCAGGGCCGACATCGACAAGGCGCTGGAGCTGGTCCCGGCCGATCCCTTCGCCTGGTATCTCTCCGCCGCGCTCGCCCGCCGCCAGGCCGATCTGCCGCGCGCCCAGCACGACATCGCCCAGGCCGTGAGCCTGGCCCCGCGCGAGCCCTCGATCCTGCTCGAGGCCGGCAACATCG
>JBKBVA010000060.1:0-11119 GCA_046289665.1 Allosphingosinicella sp. | reverse complement strand
GAGGCGATGGGGCTCGCGCGGCTGGCGGATGTGCCGGTGCGGATGCTCTCCACCGGCCAGCGCAAGCGCGCCGCCCCCGCCCGGGTGGTCGCCGGCGGCGCGCCGCTGTGGCTGCTCGACGAGCCCGCCAACGGCCTCGATGCGGAGGGGCAGGAGCGGCTCGCCGCGGCGATGGCGGCGCACCGGCGGTCGGGCGGCGCGATCCTCGCCGCCTCGCACCAGCCGCTGGGGCTCGGCGACGCGCAGGGGCTGGTGCTGGGATGAGCGCCCTCATCCTGCGCGAGCTGCGCCTCGCCGCGACCGGCGGCCACGCGACCTTGCCCCTGATCTTCTTCCTGCTCGTCGCGACGCTGTTCCCCTTCGCCGTCGGGCCCGACGCCCCGCTCCTCGCCCGCACCGGCGGCGGCGCGCTGTGGATGGCGGCCCTGCTCGCCGCCTTGCTGCCCGTCGACCGGCTGGTCGAGCCGGACCGGGCGGCGGGCGTGCTCGACCAGCTCGCCGTGCGCGGCATCGGCGACGAGACGGTGGCCCTGGCGAAGCTCGCCGGCCACTGGCTGAGCTTCGGTCCGCCCCTGATGATCGCCGCCCTGCCGGCCGCGGCGCTGATGAAGCTCCCGGCGGACGTGCTGTGGCGGGTCGAGCTCGGCCTCCTCGCCGGCACGCCGGGCCTCGCGGCGCTGACCCTGATCGTCGCGGCGCTGACGGCTGGGCTGCGCACCACCGGCGCGCTGGCCGGCCTGCTGATGCTGCCGCTCGCCGTGCCGATCCTGATCTTCGGGGCGGGGATGATCGATCCCGCGGGCGGCGCGGGGGCGGTGAAGCTGCTCGCCGCCGTCTCGCTGGTGCTGGTCGCGCTGGCCCCCTTCGCCGCCGGCGCCGCGATCCGCGCGGCACGCGATTGACGAAGCCCCTCGCTCTAAGGGAGGGGAAAGGGGTGGGTCGCGGCGGAGCCCCTCGACGGGGCGACGGCGCGGACGAAGCGCTCCGGCGGCATCGACCGCCTTCGGCTCGCACCCACCCCCGGCCCCTCCCCTGGAGGGAGTGGGGCTTACCGGCTCCACCGGGCGAAGATCGCGGTCGGCAGCAGCAGCCCGCGCGCTTCCTCGCGCACCGCCATGTCGCCGCACTCGACCGTGCCGCCGAGGTGGCCGAGCGCCTGGCGCAGCAGCTCGCCGATCGCCAGCGCCGACATCCGCACCGCATAGACGGTGAGGACGAGGAAGCGGCTGTCGGCGTCGAGCAGCTTGGCGCAGTCGGCGATCAGGCCGGGCAGGCCTTCCTCGAGCTTCCACACTTCGCCGGTGGGCCCTCGGCCATATTTGGGCGGATCGAGGATGATGCCGTCGTAGCGGCGGCCGCGGCGGACCTCGCGGGCGGTGAACTTGGCGGCGTCGTCGACCATCCAGCGGATCGGCCGGTCGGCGAGGCCGGACAGCCGCGCATTCTCCTTGCCCGCCTCGACCGACTTCTTGGACGCGTCGACATGGGTGAGCCGCGCCCCCGCCGCGGCCATGGCGAGCGTGCCGACGCCGGTATAGCCGAACAGGTTGAGCGCTTCCGATCCTTCGCCCAGCCGCGCGCGCATCCACGCCCATTGCGGCGCCATGTCGGGGAAGAAAGCGAGGTGGCGGAAGGGCGTGCACTGGGCGCGGAACCGCACCTCCTCCCAGCCGAGGTCCCAGCCCTCGGCGGGGACGGGGCGGTCGAAGCGCCAGCGTCCGCCGCCATCCTCGTCGGCACCGGGTACGAACTCGCCGTCCGCATCCCAGGCCTCGAGCGCCGGCGCCCACATCGCCTGCGGCTCCGGCCGGATGAAGCTGTAGCGCCCGTAGCGTTCGAGCTTGCGGCCGTGGCCGGAGTCCATCAGCCCGTAATCGGCCCAGGGTTCTCCGACGAGGACGCTCGTCGTCACGCCGCCCGCACCGCGGGAAAGCCGATCGTGGCGCGGGCGCGGGGGCCCGAGAGCATGTGCCGGCCCGCCGCGCGCACCTCGTCCAGCGTCACCCGCGCCAGCGCGTCGAGCACCTCGGACGGCTCCACCAAGCGGCCGTAGAGCGAGAGCTGCCGCGCGACGTAATGCGCCTGCCCCCACGGGCTCTCCAGCGCCATCAGCTGCCCGGCTCTGGCCTGGGTGCGCACCCGGTCGAGCTCGCGCTGGCTGACCGTCTCAGCCGCGTCGGCGACGACCTGCTCGATCAGCTCGGCCGCCGCCGCCGACTGCCGCCGGGCGGTGGCGGCGTAGATCGAGATCATGCCGGTGTCGCGCCACGGCTGAAGCATCGAATAGACGGTGTAAGCGAGGCCGCGTTCCTCGCGCAGCTGCTGGAACAGGCGGGAGGAGAGCCCGCCGCCGACTGCGTCGCAGAACAGCCGCGCCGCATAATAATCCGCGCCGAGCTGCCCGGGGCCGCTGAAGCCCAAAGCGATATGCGCCTGGTCGGACGTCCCCCGCCCGACCCGGTTGCCGCCGGTGAAGCGGGCCGGTGCCGGCTCGACCGGCAGCCCCGCCTCGACGGCGCCGAGATGCCGGTCGGCGATCTCGACCAGCCGGTCGTGCTCGACCTTGCCCGCCGCGACGAGAGTGAGGCCGCCGCCGCGATAATGGGCGCTTCGCCACGCCTCGAGATCGGCGGGGGTCACCGCCTCGATGCTCTCCTCGCTGCCGAGGATCGACCGGCCGAGCGGCTGGTCGGCGAAGGCGGCGGCCTGGAGGTCGTCGAAGATGATGTCGGACGGCGTGTCGCGCGCCTCGCCCAGTTCCTGGAGGACGACGTCCTTCTCCCGCTCCAGCTCGGCCGCGTCGAAATGCGGGCGGCAGACGAGGTCGGCGAGCAGTTCGACGCCGAGGCCGATATGCTCGGCCATGACCGAGGCGGTGAAGCTGGTCGAATCGCGGTCGGTGCAGGCGTTGAGGTCCCCGCCGACATCCTCGATCGCCTCGCTGATCTCGCGGGCCGAGCGGCCGCCGGCGCCCTTGAACACCATATGCTCGAAGAGATGGGCGATGCCGTTCAGCCGCTCGCTCTCGTGGCGCGATCCGGTCTCGGCGTAGAGGGCGATCGCCGCGGTCTCGATGCCGGGCATGGCGCGGGTGGCGACGCGCAGGCCGCTGGGGAGGGTGGTGAGCTTCATCAGCCGCCGCACGTAAGGCGGCGCGGCGCCCGGTTCAACCGCGCTGGGCCGGCGCGCGGCGGCGGCGGCGCAGCGCAAGGGCGTAGATCAGCGCGGCGATGGCGGCGAAGAAGAACCATTGCAGCGCGTAGAAGCGGCTGGAATTGCCGACGTCCGGCACCGGCTGCGCGCTCGGTACCAGCCCCGGCGCGGCTTCGAGCGAGACCAGCATCGGCCGCGCCGGAACGCCGGAGCCGGTCATTCGCTCCGCCATCCCGCCCTGCGGCGGCTCGCCGACGATCGTGCCGGTCACCGCCCCCCCGCGCCATTGCGGCCGGAAGCGCGGGTCCTGCGAGACGCCCATGTCGGCGGCGAAGCCGGGACCCTCGGCGCCGGTGCGGCATTCGGCGAGGTGGCGGGTGCCGGTGCGCCCGTCCGCCGACTTGCCGCCGGTCTGGCGCCAGCCGACCACCTCGAGGCACATCGCGCTGGCGCGGCGGTAGCGCAGCGCCTCGTCGACGGCGGCGGCGGGGGGCAGCGCCATCGCCGGGAGCGCGAGATTGGCCTCGTAGCGGGCGCGCAGCGCATCCTTCTCCTTCGCCCGGCCGAGCTGCCAGATGCCGAGCGCCACCATCGTCGCCACCGCGGCGGCGACGATCAGGGTGGGGAGGATCGGGATCCGCCTCATTCCGGCGGCGCGATCCGCCCCTCGCGGGCGCGGTGCCGGTATTCGAGGGCGAGGAGCAGCCCCTTGCTGATCCGGAGCAACCCGACGACGAGCAGGCTGGTGAGCGGCAGCCACAGCAGCACGTGCAGCCAGAAAGGCGGGCTCCACGCCAGCTCGAGCGCGATGGCGAGGCCGGTGACGAGGCCGCCGACGATGAAGATCAGGAAGGCGGCCGGCCCGTCGCCGACGTTGAAGCTGGAATAATCGAGGCCGCAGGCGCGGCATTTCGGCGCGAAGCTCGCCAGCCCTGCGTAGAGGGTCTTCGCGCCGCAGCGCGGGCACAGGCCGCGCACCGCGCTGTCGAGGAGGTGCGGTTCTGTCACGCCGTCACCCCGGCGAAGGCCGGGGTCTCAGGACAAGAAGTCACGGCGTGTCTCCACGAGATCCCGGCCTTCGCCGGGATGACGGACGAGGGCGTTGTGCGCCCTCGTCCGCATCAATGGAACTCGGCGCCCCAGCCGCCCCACACGTAGATGCAGATGAACAGGAACAGCCACACCACGTCGACGAAATGCCAGTACCAGGCCGCCGCCTCGAAGCCGAAATGCTGCTTCGGCGTGAAGTGGCCCTTATAGGCGCGCACCAGGCAGACGATCAGGAAGATCGTGCCGATGATGACGTGCGCGCCGTGAAAGCCGGTCGCCATCATGAAGGCCGATCCGTAGATGCTCGCCTCGTCGCCGGTGAAGTTGAACGGCGCGTGCATATATTCGTAGGCCTGGATGGCGGTGAACAGCAGGCCGAGGCCGATCGTCGCCCACAGGCCCTTCTTCAGCCCGTCGCGGTCGCCGTGGATCAGCGCGTGGTGCGCCCAGGTCACGGTGGTGCCCGAGCAGAGCAGGATCAGCGTGTTGAGCAGCGGATAGCCGAACGGATCGAGCACCGCCTGTCCCTCGGGCGGCCAGACGCCGCCGATCAGGTCGATCTCGGGCGGGAACAAAGCGGCGTTGAACCAGGCCCAGAACCAGGCGACGAAGAACATCACTTCCGAGGCGATGAACAGGATCATGCCGTAGCGCAGGTGGAGCTGGACGATCGGCGTGTGATCGCCGGCATGGGCTTCCTTCACCACGTCGACCCACCAGCTGAACATCGTGAACAGCACGGCGATGAGGCCGGCCCAGAAGACGTACTGGCCGTAGGGGTTGTCGTGCATCCACATCACCGCGCCGCCGGCGAGGACGAGCGCCGCCATCGAGCCGAAGAACGGCCAGATGCTGGGGGGGAGGATGTGATACGGGTGGTTCTTCGCTCCGGCCATCTTTCGTCCCTTGTATAACCGTCACCCCGGCGAAGGCCGGGGTCTCGCGTCGGGAAAGGCATTGCGGCCAGCCGCCCCGAGATCCCGGCCCGCGCCGGGATGACGTGAAATCTGCTGCTCTCTAGCTTCCGCTGTTTTCCGGGTCCACCGGGTAAAAGGTGTAGGACAAGGTGATTTCGCTGATCTCGCGCGCCACCGGATCGTCGAGGATCGCGGGATCGACGTAGAAGATCACCGGCATCCGCATTTCCTCGCCCGGCTTCAGAGTCTGCTCGGTGAAGCAGAAGCACTGGATCTTGGTGAAATACTGCCCTGCCTTCGCCGGGGTCACGTTGAAGGTCGCGGTGCCGGTCACCGGCACGGCGGAGAGGTTCTTCGCGGTGTAGAAGGCCATGTCGCGCTCGCCGATCGCCACCGTCTCGCGCGTCTGCTCGGGCTTGAAGCGCCAGGGAAGCTGCGGCGACACGTTCGAATCGAAGCGCACCGACACGCTCTTGCCCGCCACCGCGCCCGGCGCGGCGTCGCTCGCCGCGCGCATCGTCGTGCCGTCGAAGCCGGTCACCTGGCAGAACAGGCGGTAGAGCGGCACGCTGGCGAAGGCGAGGCCGACCATCGCCGCGACCAGCAAGGCGGCGAGGGCGGCGGTGCGGCCGTTCCTGCGGGCGACCGCGCTCACTGGTTCACCGTCATCTTGGCGATGGTGATGAAGTAGATGAGGATCACGAACGCGCCGAGCAGCAGGCCCATCACGATCGCCCGGCTGCGCTGGCGCCGGCGGATCTCGTCCTGATCGGGATCGGGCGGGGTCATGCCAGCAGCCACCGGTCCGCGACCACCGCGCCGAACACGGCGAAGAGGTAGAGGATCGAATAAGCGAACAGCCGCTTTTCGGGCTTCATCCCCGCCGGCTCGGTCGCGCGGTTGGCAAGCACCTGCAGGCTCAGCGCCACGAAGACGAGGCTGAGCGCGGCGGCCGCGACCCCGTAGACGGCGCCGGCGAGGCCGAGCGGCCAGGGCGCCACCGCGGCCGCCGCCATCGGCAGCGTGTAGAGCGCGATGTGCTGGCGGGTCGTCTTCGCGCCCGCCACCACCGGCAGCATCGGCACGCCGGCATTGGCGTAATCGGAGCGCACGAAGAGCGAGAGTGCCCAGAAATGCGGCGGCGTCCACAGGAAGACGAGGGCGAAGAGGAGGATCGGGAGCAGCGTCACGTCGCCGGTCGCCGCCGCCCAGCCGATGACCGGGGGAAAGGCGCCCGCGGCGCCGCCGATGACGATGTTCTGCGGCGTCCTGCGCTTCAGCCAGACGGTGTAGACGAGCACGTAGAACAGGATCGAGACGGCGAGCACGCCCGCGGCCAGCCAGTTCGCCGCCAGCCCCATCAGCAGCACCGAGAAGACGGCGAGCCCGACGCCGAAATGCAGCGCCGCCTCGCGGTCCATCCGCCCGGCCGGGATCGGGCGGTTTGCGGTGCGCTTCATCTTCGCGTCGAGATCCGCCTCGTACCACATGTTGAGCGCGGCGGCCGCGCCCGCGCCGAGCGCGATGCACAGGATCGCCGCGAAGCCGAGCACCGGATGCACCTTCGCCGGCGCCGCCAGCAGCCCGCACAGGCCGGTGAACACGACGAGGCTCATCACCCGCGGCTTGGTCAGCGCGAGAAAGTCCCGCCAGTCGGCGGGGAGGGCGGTGTGATGGGTCAGAGCGTTCGTCGTCATACTCGGTGTCTCACGTCATCCCGGCGAAGGCCGGGATCTCAGGACCAGATCGCACTGCCGTAGATGCAGCGCTCCATTAACCCCTGCGCGAACCCCCGCTGAGATCCCGGCCTGCGCGGGTCCCATCGAAGTACCACTTCGATGGGTGCCCTGCCGGGATGGATTGACGGCCTGGGAGGCCGTCAATCCACCTTCGGCAGCGTCTCGAACTGGTGGAAGGGCGGCGGGCTCGACAGGGTCCATTCGAGCGTCGTCGCGCCTTCGCCCCAATAATTGTCCTCCGCCTTGCGCCCGGCGACCAGCGACCAAACGATGTTGGCGAAGAAGAAGACCAGCGAGCCGGCGAGGATGTAGAAGCCCCACGAGGCGACGTCGTTCCAGCCGGCATAGGCGTCGGCATAGTCCGGCACGCGCCGCTGCATGCCCTGGAGGCCCAGGAAGTGCATCGGGAAGAACAAGACGTTCACGCCGATGAAGAAGCCCCAGAAGTGCAGCTGGCCGAGCAGCTCGTTGTACATCCGCCCGAACATCTTGCCGAACCAGTAGTACCAGCCCGCGAACAGCGCGAACACGGCGCCGAGCGACAGCACGTAGTGGAAGTGGGCGACCACGTAATAGGTGTCGTGGACGTTGGTATCGATGCCGCCGTTGGCGAGCACGACGCCGGTGACGCCGCCGACCGTGAACATGAAGATGAAGCCCAGAGCCCACAGCATCGGCGTCTCGAAGGTGAGGCTGCCGCCCCACATCGTCGCGATCCAGCTGAAGATCTTGATGCCGGTCGGCACCGCGATCACCATCGTCGCCGCGGTGAAGTACATCTTGGTGTTCACGTCCATGCCGACGGTGAACATGTGGTGCGCCCAGACGACGAAGCCGATCACGCCGATCGCGACCATGGCGTAGGCCATGCCGAGATAGCCGAACACCGGCTTGCGGCTGAAGGTGGCGACGATCTGGCTGATCATGCCGAAGCCCGGCAGGATCATGATGTACACCTCCGGGTGGCCGAAGAACCAGAACAGGTGCTGGTAGAGGACGGGGTCGCCGCCGCCGGCCGCGTCGAAGAAGTGGGTGCCGAAATTGCGGTCGGTGAGCAGCATCGTGATCGCACCCGCCAGCACCGGAAGGGCGAGGAGGAGCAGGAACACGGTGACCAGGATCGACCAGACGAACAGCGGCATTTTGTGCAGGGTCATGCCCGGCGCGCGCATGTTGAAGATGGTCGTGATGAAGTTGATCGCGCCGAGGATCGACGATGCGCCGGCGAGGTGGAGCGAGAAGATCGCCATGTCGACCGCGGGCCCCGAGGCGCCGGAGGTCGAGAGCGGCGCATAGGCCGTCCAGCCGATGCCGGCGCCGTTCCCGGTGCCGCCCGGCACGAAGGCCGATCCGAGCAGCAGCAGGAAGGCCGGGACGAGCAGCCAGAAGGAGATGTTGTTCATCCGCGGGAAGGCCATGTCCGGCGCGCCGATCATCAGGGGCACGAACCAGTTGCCGAAGCCGCCGATCATCGCCGGCATGACCATGAAGAAGACCATGATCAGGCCGTGGGCGGTGATCAGCACGTTCCACAGGTGCGCCGCCTCGTCGAGCGTGGCGCCCGATCCGGCCCAGGCCTGCAGATACTGCATGCCGGGCTCGGCGAGCTCGGTGCGCATCAGGCCCGAAATGGTGCCGCCGATGACGCCCGCGACGATCGCGAAGATCAGGTAGAGCGTGCCGATGTCCTTGTGGTTGGTGGACATGAACCAGCGCGCGAAGAAGGCCGGCTTGTGATCGGCATCGTGATGCGCGTCATGGCCGTGCGCCTGGAAATGGCTGGCGGAATTGGCGGTGGTGTCGGTCATCTCAATTGCTTCCGGTCGAAACGGTGGCGCCCTGGCTGGAGACGGGCGGCGTTGCCGTGCCCGGCGTGATGCCGGACGGGTCGGGGCTGGTGGCGGGGGCGCTGCCGGGCGTGGTCTCCTGCGGCGGGCTGCCGGGGGCGGGCGCGGCGGCCGGGGCGGCGGCGGGCGCGGCGCCCGGCATCGTGCCGCCCTTCGAGGCGACCCACTGGGCGAACTGCGCCGGCGGCATCACTTCGACCGCGACCGGCATCCAGGCGTGGCGGGCGCCGCACAATTCGAAGCACTGGCCGTAATAGATGCCGGGCTTGTCGGTCTTGAACCAGGTCTCGTTCAACCGGCCCGGCACCGCGTCCATCTTCACCCAGAAAGCGGGGACGCCCCAGCTGTGGATGACGTCGGCGGCGGTGACGATCAGCTTCACGGTCGCGCCCTGCGGCACCACCATCCGCTCGTCGACGGCGAGCAGCCGCGGCTCGCCGCGCGCCTTCGCCTGCTCGTCGGTGAGCATGTTGGAGACGATCTCGAAATCGCCGTGGTCGGGGTACTGATAGGTCCAGTACCACTGGTTGCCGGTCACCTTGATCGTGATGTCGGCCTGGGGCGGCGAATATTGGTTGGCGAGCAGCTTGATCGACGGCACCGCGATGGCGACCAGGATCAGCACCGGCACCAGGGTCCAGATCACTTCCAGCCAGGTATGGTGGGTGGTGCGCGACGGCACCGGATTGGCGCCGCGGCGGAACCTCACGATCGCGTACAGCATCAGCAGCAGCACGAAGACCGAGATCACGACGATCAGCGGCATCAGGATCCCGTTGTGGAACCAGAGCGCATATTCGCCGGTCTCGGTGACCTGCGGCTGGAAGCCCATCGCGCCGGTCGGCTGGCCGACCGTAGGATCGGGGACGGCGCCGCTCGAGAACATGCTCTCCGCCACCGTCGCGTCCGCGGGCTCCTCGCCCACGATGTTGGCGACCGCGGGGTCGGAGACCTCGGCGGGCTGGGCGGGCGCGGCCTGCGAATTGGCGCTGATCGCATCGACGGGCGCCATCGCCCCCGGAGCCTGCGACTGGGCCTCGGCCGGGCCCTGCGCGGGTGCGGTCTGGGCCGCCGCGGCGGGGGCCATGCCGAAGGCTGCGGCGATGGCGGCGAATGTGAGCAGAGTCTTCATTTAAACCCCTTGGACCCTCCGGGCGGAGCGGTTTGGATTCGGGCCGGGACGGCGGATTGCGGCGCCTTATAGGTAGGTCGGTGCGGCGGCTCAATAGGCCGGGACGCGCCGCTTCTCAAGCACATTGCCGCCCCGCCTGCCCGCGCTTGAAGGCGGCGCGCGCCGGCCCTATCAGGCGCTCGGGCAGCCGGAGCGGACGCAAGCGCATGACCGAAGACGAAATCCTCGCCGAATTCCGGGCCGCCGACGCCCTGCTCGAGGGGCATTTCATCCTCTCCTCCGGCCTCCACAGCCCGCGCTACCTGCAATGCGCCCGCGTGCTGATGGACCCGATGCGCGGCGCCCGCCTCGCCTCCGCCCTCGCCGCGACCCTGCCGCGCGAGCTGCGCGCCCGGATCGAGGCGGTGGTCTCGCCGGCGATGGGCGGCGTCGTCGCCGGCCACGAAATGGCCCGCGCGCTCGGCGTCGAGGCGATGTTCGTCGAGCGGCCCTCCGGCACGTTCGAATTGCGCCGCGGCTTCCGCCTCCGCCCCGGCCAGCGCGTGCTGATGATGGAGGACGTCGTCACCACGGGCCTGAGCTCGAAGGAAGCGATCGCCGCGATCGAGGCGGCCGGGGGCGAGGTGATCGCCGCGGCCGCGCTGGTCGACCGGTCGAACGGCGCGGCGCAATTCGACATCCCCTTCTTCCCGCTGATCCGCCTCGCCGTCCCGACCTACGAAGCGGACGCGCTGCCGCCCGAGCTCGCCGCCGTCCCGGCCGAGAAGCCCGGCAGCCGCAAGTGACCGGCCGCCTCCGCCTCGGCGTCAACATCGACCACGTCGCCACCATCCGCAACGCGCGCGGCGGCGACCATCCCGATCCGGTGCGCGCCGCGCTCGCCGCCGCCGCGGCCGGCGCCGACGGGATCACCGCCCATCTGCGCGAGGACCGCCGCCACATACGCGACGAGGACATCAGCGCGCTGATCGAGCGGCTCCACATCCCGCTCAACCTCGAAATGGCGGCGACCGCGGAGATGCTCGACATCGCGCTGCGCCACCGCCCCCACGCCGCCTGCATCGTGCCGGAGAAGCGCGAGGAGCGGACCACCGAGGGCGGGCTCGACGCCGCCGGCCAAAGCGAGCAGCTGCGCCCCTTCGTCGCGCGCCTCGCCGAGGCCGGCATCCGCGTCAGCCTGTTCATCGAGCCCGACGCGCGCCAGGTCGACGCCGCCATCCGGCTCGGCGCGCCGGTCGTCGAGTTCCACACCGGCCGCTACGCGCATCTCGACGGCGAGGC
>JBKBVA010000005.1:0-28138 GCA_046289665.1 Allosphingosinicella sp. | reverse complement strand
CGATGTCTGGAAGGCTGGCTCCCCGGGCCTCTATCGAACTTCATGTGCTAACCCCTTGGTCTTCTTCTTCTGTTGTCGGGACGAGGGCGTCTGATGCCCCCTGTGGTGCCCCCGCGTGGGGGCGGCTGGCCGGTTAGGAGGCGCGCTCCGCGATCGGCTGGCGGGCCTTCCAGGCCTCGATCCAGGACGCGGGCCAGGCGACGGCCTGGCGGCCGATTCGCTTCGGCCGCGGAAGGTGGCGCGGGTCGTCTTCCGGGAGATCCATCATCCGGTAGATCTGGCTTCGGCTGAGGCCGATCTCGCGCTCGACCTGGGGGCGGCGGAGGAGTGGGTCTGACATGGTACGCTCACGCTGGTCTGGTTGGTCTTCTGGCGGGGAGGCGCGGCCGATCAGGGCGGCGGGCGAAGCGGCACCGCCCGCGCGACGCCGTGACGGCAGTAAATCTGCGATCGGCCGCGATCGGAGACGCGCTTGAGCGGAAGGCCGCCGAGCTGCTCGGGCTCGGGCTGGCCGCGGCGCCACTCGCCGGTCGCGCGAAGCGACTGCAGCAGCTCGCGGCGATCGTCGGGCGTCAGGTAAATGCTCTTCGGCTCGAGGCCGTCGGCGACCGCGGTGGCGATCCCCGCTTGGATCCGGCGCCGGATGGGGGCACGCTCACGGACGCTCATGCGGCCAGGCCCCATCGGTGAAGAACCTCGCGCAGGGCGCGCTTCTCCTCGATCGGCCATCTTAGCCACAGCCGCTTGGCCTCAGCCCGGCCGGCGTCGGAAAGGAACGGTAGCGAGGGGAAGGTCCTGTTGTACCAGCCAAGGCGGATCAGGCCGCGGCGGAGAAGGGCCCGCTCTGTCCGGCCATCGACGCCGAAATGCCAGCCGATGTGGAGCTGAAGCAGCGCGATCTCCATCGCGAGTGTGAGCGGCCGGCTCATCCGAACAGCTCCCCTTGGCGCCAGGTGCGCTTGGGCTCCGCCTCGCGCTTCAGGTGCTCGGCGATCCACTCCTGGGCTTCGCGGGCGACGGCGACGTAGGCGGCGCTCGGCCGGCCAGATTCTTCCTGGCCGATCTGGTAGGCCTGCCAGATCCGCTCGCGCAGGTTCGGCGGCAGCTTGAACCAATGCTGCCTGCAGCCCCACTTCGCCGGCGGCACCTGGCGATCGCAGCCGGGCCAGTGGCAGTGGTGCTTGCGCGTCTGGCCGGAGCGGCGGACGTGAGTCACCTTAGGCCCGATGCGGCCGCACACGATGACGCTGCCGCGGCGGATGCAGGTCATTGGACCCTCTGCACCAGGCCGAGCTTACGCGCGTGCTCGAGCATCGCGTCCATGCAGCCGTCGATCCAGCCCTGAGCGTCTCGCGCCCCCGGCGGTCGAGGCCCCCGGCCCGGCGCTTCCCACCAGTCGAAGCTTTGCTGGACGGCGCAGAGCGGGCACCAGTTTGGATCGCCGATCGCGGCCAGCGCGGCGCCGGGACCTTGGCTGTTTGCGAGATTGTCACCGACGCGGCCTGCAATCGCCCAGTGCGCCGACATCAGCGGATCCCAATCTCCTGGCGCAGCCCTCCCCTCGAGCTCGCGCACCATCGCTTCGGCCGCGGCCTCTCCACCTTGAGCGACGAGGTGCCACATGCCGCGCGCCTGCACCGCAGCCACCAGCGCGTCCCAGTGCTCCTGGCAGTACTTCATGCTGCACGGGCCTCCGCAAAGTCGAACAGCGGGCCCGGCAGGAAGTCGAGCTGGGCAGGTTCGCACTCGAGCGGCTCGGGTGGCTCCAGCGCGCGCCGGAGACGGCCGACGCGGGCAGCGAGCTCCGGGTCCTCGGCCATGCGCTTCCGGACGGCGCGGATGCCGTGCATCACCGTCGTGTGGTCGCGGTTCAGGCGGCGGCCGATCTGCGGCAGGCTCGCCGGCGTCACTTGCGAGGCCAGGTACATGACGACCTGGCGCGGGTGGGCGATCTCCCGCCCGCGATGCTCTGAAACAAGCTCCGCCCGCGAGACGCCGAACTCGCTGCTGACGAGCAGAACGACCTCCGCGACCGTGCGCCGCGGCCGAACATCGATGAAGGAAAGAGCGGTCATTTCGCGGCGCCTCCGCTGGTGCTAAGGGGGGAGGCGACCTTCGTTCGTCCTGAGGGTTCGATCGCCTCCCCCCGCCCCCTTCTGGCCGACCAGGGGATGCCGGCAGCGGCGGGGGGATTCGGTTTGCGCGGCGTGTCGACGCGGACGTCGGCCGGCCAGCGTGCGGGCGCGCCGATCACGATGATCCGGCGCCAGAAAATCGCCACACTTCCAAAGTGCTCGTGTCCCTCCGGGTAGGGCTTGCCGTACTGGCCCAGCCACCACTCATCGCTCAGGCCGCTTCGCCACGGCCGAAGCGCTCGGCGCCAGCGCTTGCCTGGCGTGGTGCCTGTCGGAATCGTGGTGCTGTACTCGGGGAGGTCGAGCAGCTGAGCCGGCGTCAGCCGAGCAGGCGGGTAGCGTTCGGCCGTCACAGTCCGCGCTCCCGCTTTGCTTGTTCGTAGGCCTCGGTGAGGCGGTCCCATTCGGCGCGGTTGCCGCCGGCGTCGGGGTGGTGCCGCCGCGCCAGCTCGCGATAGGCGCGGGTGACGTCGGCCGTGGCGGCCGCGCGGTCGACGCCGAGCACGACCCACCACGGATCCGGCGCCGGCAGGGCGACGTGGCCGGCGAAGGCCTGCTTAAGGTCCGCGACTCCCCACCGCTCCTGCCCGCGCAGCGCCTCGATGTGGGGCCGCGATCGCCGCGATGTTGTCGGCGACGGTGTCCCAGCGATCGCAGGCGAGGACGTGCGGCTGGCCGTCGAGATCGAAGTAGGGCTATTCGGATTTGAGTGTTGAAAACGCTCAACCATGCTGGTATCCCATTTCGGATTAGAGTGTGGAAAGGAATGGACCGATGACCGTCACCGAAGAGCTTGGCCGCTTCGACCATCACCCCGATGCTCGGATCGATTATGAGTGTGAGATCGATGCCCTGATCGGCATGGCGTACGAGCGCCTCACGATGGGCGGCCACCCCGATCTGGAAGAGCGCATCAGGAAGGCGATGGAGTTCCGGACGCTCGATACGCCGGGTGAGCTTCGTTGGCTCAGCCAGAAGTTCAACGGCACCAGGGAGATTTACGCGGTCAAGCCCGCCTGGATGCAGTGGCCGGAAGGGGCTTGAGCCATGGATGCGAAGGCGATCAGGAACGCCGCCTTGGAAGAGGCGGCCGTGGCGGCGGAAGCTCTGGACAGAGCGGGCCGCGAATGGGTGCGCGACAGCCTGTGGGCGAACATCAAAGCAGACACGGCGCGAGCCATCCGCGCGCTGAAGGATGACTGGTGCGAGCGCTGCCAAGGAAATGGCGAGATCGTCACTGACTGGGAGCGGTATTTGCACGGACCGCTTGATGAGAACGGCGACGATGCCGTGGCCGCTTGCCCCGACTGCGGCGGCGCGGAGGACTCCACATCTTAATCCGACCCGTGCATCAAGCGCGGGATGCCTAATCAACTCTACCTGCCGGACTGGACCGTGAAGAACACGACGATCGACGAGGACGGTGCCTACCGCATCCCCGCGTCCTACGACGTGGAGCCGGAGGCCTGCCTCAAGTGCGGAGTCGTCGGCCAGCTCTACCGGCACGGGGCCAAGACGATCGCCTACCGCGACGCGCCGGTCCACGGGCGCCAGACTGTCATCGAGGTCCGTCGCGGCCGCTACCGCTGCCGCGAGTGCGGCGGCACCTTCATGCAGCCGCTGCCGGACATGGACGATGAGCGGCGGATGACGATCCGCTGCCGGGAATACATCGAGCGCCAGGCGCTGCTGAAGCCTAACACCCACGTCTCCGAGGACGTTGGCGTTGACGAGAAGATCGTCCGCCAGATCTTCGCGGCGAACGCTGACGCCCTGCTCGCCGCTCACGACGAGGTGATGCGCGCACCGGTCCGCATGGGGATCGACGAGCTCAAGCTCGCCGGGCAGATGCGCGCGATCTTCGTCGACCTGGAAACGAGCTGGCCGTTCGAGTTGCTGCCCAACCACTGGAAGGCTCCGGTGACGAACTTCCTCTACGGGCTGCGCGATCGCGAGCGGACCGAGATCGTCACCATGGACATGTGGAAGCCGTACAAGGAGGCGGTCCAAGCGGCGATGCCGCAGGCCACGATCATCGTCGACAAGTGGCACGTCCAGCGGATGGCGAACGACAGCATGGAGCGGGCCCGCCGCGTCTACCAGAAGGCCGTCAGCGCCGAGGAGCGGAAGCTGCTCAAGAAGGGCAAGAGCATCTTCCTGCGCCGGCCCTTCCAGTTGTCGCCCAAGGAGCTGCTCGACCTCGACGGTTGGCTGAAGAACACGCCGGAGCTGAAGGGCGCCTACGAGATCAAGGAAGCCTTCATGGACATCTGGAAGGCGAGGACCGCTGCCAACGCCAAGGAGCGGCTCGACGCCTGGCGAGCCAGCATCCCGCAGCACCTCCGCCGCCTGTTCCGTCCCGTGCTCATCTCGACCAGGAACTGGGAGCCGGAGATCATGAACTACTTCAGTCACGGCCCCGGCGGCCGTCGCACCAATGCCGCGACCGAGGCCCGGAACCGCGTCGTGAAGATGACCAACCGCCTCGGTGCCGGCTACAACTTCGAGAACATCCGCACGCGAGCCCTCTTCGGCAAGCGCCCTGGTCGCGTCCGCAAGGAGCGTCTCGCTGCCGAGCAGGCCCGCCGCGACCTCGAGCTTCGCACCTGCTGGAGCTGCAAGGCCGTCTACGAGGGCAAGCTCCTGGAGGCGCCCCACATCCGTCCTCGCAAGCGGTCCAAGACGCCCGTCAACACGGGCATTACGCTCTGTCCGCAATGTGAGCGATTCCACACGGCGGACTGGTTCGGTGCAGAACATCATTCTACACCGAAATCCGAATAGCCGGATTTCGGGGGTTCGGGGGTGGTTTTGGCTGGCGCCGGCTCTTGATGCTCTGGCGGGAACCAGGTGCTGCTCCGCCAGAGCGCTTCGGCCATCGCTCCGCACGCGTGCTCGTTGTGGAAGACGAGGGTGAGCACCCGCTCAGGCGACTTCTTCTCGAGCGGAACGTCGGAGCCGATCGGCTGATCGTGCTCGTCCCGGTAGAAGTGGATTCGGGGCGGCTGCTCGTCCGGGTGACCGCCGATCTGGAACTTGCCGACGCCCAGGTCGACGACCAGCGCGGCCGCGTCGGCGCCGGCATCCATTCGGAGTCGGTGCTGCAGGCCGGCGATCGCCAGCGGCAGCTGGTCATTCGTCATGACCAGGTCGCCATCGAGCCCAACGCCGACTTCGTTCCGCACGAGCAGCGTGATCTTCGGATCCTTGAAGTAGGCGCCGATCGCGTCGAGGTGGCCGGCGATCGCGTCGCTGACATGGGGAGGGAGGCCGCCCATCACGCGCGCCTTTCCTGGGCGGCGTAGCGGGCGGCTTCGCGGCGGATGCCCATGGTCGATCGGCCGCTGGCGTAGCGGCGCGGCCGCGTCGTCAGGCGGACCAGGTGCTCGAGGCGGCGGCTCTCCCGGTCGGTGAGGGCGCGCGTGCGGGAGAGGGCGTCGAGCTCGGCCATCTCCGCGTGGATCGCGTCCAGCAGCATCACAGGCTCCCGAACCAGGTGGAGATGGCGGCGAGGACGAAGCCGCCGGCGACGTCGCGCTTGCGCGTGCCGCGGAAGATCCAGCGGACCAGGCCGCGGCGCTTGGGGCGGCGGTGGATCATGACCGAGTCCCCACGCCGCTCTCGATCACGTCCTTGAGTAGCTCGTGCGCGCGCCGGCAGTCGCCCATCGTCAGCTGCCGCTTCGCCATCCGGCTGCCCATGGTGATGACGTGCGAGTCAGGCGCGCCGCGGACATAGAAGTCGGCGAACGGCTGGAGC
This sequence comes from Allosphingosinicella sp., assembly GCA_046289665.1. Lineage (GTDB taxonomy): Bacteria > Pseudomonadota > Alphaproteobacteria > Sphingomonadales > Sphingomonadaceae > Allosphingosinicella. Next base: position 22,244 of record JBKBVA010000005.1, on the reverse strand, counting down.
GCCGCGATGAGGTCGCGCTCGAGGAGGGTGGTCTCGCTAGCCATCAGCCCCGCGCCCCCACGCTGAAGCCGCGTCGCTCGAGCATCTGGCGAAGCAGAGCCTCGTCATCGGCCTGAACGCCGTCGACGATGGCCGCGAGCCCATCGATGTCGGGCATGGCCCGGCGGAGCGAGGTTGCCTTCACCGCGACCAGCTGCAGGGCGATGGCCAGCGCCGGCATACGCAGGCCGAGCGGCAGCGCTTCCACCTTGATCAAGGCAGAGCGCATGGCCTCTTTCGACGCTGCGATGCCGATGTCGACCACGAGGTGGGAGTCGGCGCGGTCCATCAGCTGAGCCCCAGCGCCGCTTTGTACGTCTCGAGGAGCGCCTCGGCCTCGTCGCGCGCGTTCTTCTCCTGCTTCCGCAGGCGGACGATCGTGCGCATGGTCTTGGGGTCGTAGCCCCGGGCCTTGGCCTCGGCGTAGACGTCCTTGATGTCGTCCGCGGTGCCCTTCTTCTCCTCCTCGAGGCGCTCGATGCGCTCGATGAGCAGGCGCAGCTCGTCGGCCGCGACGGATCCTTCAGCCATCGATCATGTCCTTCTGTTTTGAGGGGCGGCCGGTGCCGCCGCAGGCGGTGCAGGCCTTCATCGGGGTGACGCCGCGCTCGAAGGCCCAGCCATCGCAGGCGCGGCACTTCGGCGCCGGATCGGTGCGGGCGGCGCGGCTCATTGGACGCCTGCCCAGGACCGGATCAGCGCGACCAGCGGGCCGAACTGAGTGACGGCGGCGAGGATGGCGCCGGCGAGCGCGCCCAGCACGACGCCGGCTGCGCAGTCGGCGAGCGTCTCGCGCTTCAGCTGCTCGAGCTCGGCCTGCTCGCGATAGGCGTCCTCGATCAGGCGGCGGGCGCCGGCGTGGAAGGTGGGCTCGTGCATCATGCCGCGATCGCCGGGGCGGGCGCGGCGATCGCCGGCTGCGTCGGGCCTTCGCAGGCTGTGCAGATCGTCTTCGAGCCGTCGGACCAGGCGCAGGGATAGACGCCGTCGATGCACGGGTCGTAGTGGCTGCAGCCGCAGCCGCGGCAGTGATCGGGGATGAGCAGGCCGGCGTTCGGCGCCGCGGCATAGCCGACCAGGCCGAGATAGACCTGCTCGTCGAGCCGGACGTGGGCGCCGATCGCGAGGATGAACGGCATGTCCACGTCGGGGCCGGCGCTGTCGGCCTCGAGCAGCGAGATCCGGCGGGCCAGCGCGGAGCGCTCGTCCCAGCTGACGAGGTGGCCGGAGCCGCTGGCGATCGCGAGGGCGAGCTCGTCGATGGTGATGTCCGCGGCCTCGCGGCGCCGGCGCAGATAGCCGCCGGGCGTGAGAGGCGCGGGGCCGGAGCCGAGCGGGCGGTAATGGCGGTGGGCAGAAGCGGGCATGGTCGGATCGTCCTTCCTCAGGCAGCAGAAAGGCCACCCGGCGCCCGAAAGGGGTGAGCGCCGGCTGGCTAGTTTCGATCGTTGAGGATGCCGCCGGTCAGAACTGCGCGGACCGGCCCGCGCTACAGCCCGGGCGTGGGAGCCCGGGAACCGTCAGCCGCTCGGCACGGACGGCGGCACCTCCGGGCCGCGGAGAGTCGAAGCGGGCTTTTCCAGGGTGAGCGTCGTGAGAACTTCGACCTGGGCGCTGATCGCCTCCTCGGTCTCGCGGCGCGCGATCTGGATCGTGCCCGGGCAGGCGCCCGGCAGCGACGCGAGGATCTGCGCCTGCAGGGCCTCGCCATTCTCCTTGGCTGCCTTGGCCGCGGCGCGGGCGCGCTCGACGGCCGAGACGCAGGCGTCGGCCAGGCTGGTCTCGACCAGGAGCGCGAAGCACTGAAGCATCGGCGCGCCCTCGCCGCCGGCGGCGCGATAGTCGACGTCGAGCTGAACCGCCTTGGCGAGCGTGACCGAGCAGCCGACGTCCGGAGTGGTGTCGGGGTCGGTCCAGTCGCGGACGGTTCGGTAAGCGACGCCGAGGATCTCGGCGACCCGGGACCAGCCAACGACGCCTGCAACGCGCTCGAGCGCCAGGTCGAAGGTGAGAGGGGCGCGAAGCTTGGTCATGGGCGCGGTCCAGACATGACCTGGGCGAGTTTGCGCGCGAACTCAGCGAACTCGGCGCTCGGCGCTACCGAGATCCGAACCGGGACGATCTCGCGGAGCACCCGGACGATCAGGACCAGGGCGACCACGGCGATTCCGAAGCCGACGACGGCGAAGGCGAGCGAGGCGAGGGCGAGGGCGAGCGTCAGGGTCATGCGCCCGGCCTCCCCATCGCCCAGCGCTGGCGATCATCGCCGTCGGTAAGGTCCGCCGCCGGACACGACAAAGCACTGGTTGATTGGTCCGGCGGCGGCATGCCGAGAGCTGGGCTGTCCTTCAGCTCGGCATGTTCTTGTTCGGCCTGGAGGTAGGGGGCGAGCGCGCGCTCGAGGTCGCGCAGCGCGCCGTGCTGGCTCGGCTTCAGGGTGCCGGCATCGAGCGCATCGGCGAACGAAGCCACGACGCGCGATGCCGTCCGCTTGAGCACCGCCTCCTGGAGGGCGGGCGAGAAGGTCGAGCCGCGAAGGATGACGTCGGCAAGGTCGCCATGCTCCGCGCGCGGGTGGCGGCCGCCGAGATAGGCGCCTTCGCCGCTCATCGCGCCGCCCTCCGCAGGAGAGCCGCCGCTAGACGACGCTGCGAAGCTTGGCGATGTCCTCGGTGAGGCTGTCCAGCTGCTCGCGGGCGAGCTCCCGATCGGCCGCCGCGGCGTCGCATTCCAGCGCCGCCGCGGCCTGCGCCAGTGCCTGCCCCATCCTCCCGGCGATTCGGTGAAGCAGGGCGACGTGACGGGTGGCACGGGCGAACTGGCCGCTGGGCAAAAGCACACTCCCGACTGCTGACAGAACGGGAGACTGTGCCACCAAGTTCGGACACCGCCAAATTAATGTAGATCAGGGAATGGGTTGGGCGGCGGACTATCACCGGACCGCCTCCCCGACGACGTCGTGCAAATCGGCCCGCCGACTGCACGAGGCAGCCGGCGAGCCTTCAGTTATGACGGACCCACTAGGAAGCGATTCGGGCCCATCAGGGGAGGAGGTGGTTGGAAGAGGTGCAGGTCGCTCGCGAAGACCGAGAGCGAGCGCGATCTTCAGCGACTGACCGCGGATCGCCGCGCGCTTGCCGCTCAGAACGCCATAGACCGTCTTCGCCTTGTAGCCGTTCGCCGACGCCCAGTCCTCGACCGACTGGCCGGCAAGAGCCAGGTTCGCCCGAGCGCGACGGATCGCCTCTTTCGAAATCGGCAGAAACAGCGACTCGGCAGACATGCGATTCTCACCTAAAGTGGAGAATGTCCCTTGAGTCTTCCGAGAAATCCGGAAAGAGTCAATCAGTTTCCGAGAAAATCGGAGAAATTGCCGCGCGCTTCAGAGAGGAGCGGATCAGCCTCGACCCCCACCAGGGGAATTTCGCCTACGAGATGGGCGTCAAACAGGGGAAGCTGAGCAGCCTCGAGACGGGGCAAACCGAGCTACGCGCCACCGACCTTGCGGCCGCCGCGGCGGTCGGCATTGACGTTCAGTACGTCGTGACCGGCGACAGGGTGGCCGATAACCTCTCCGACGAGGCCTCCCATCTCATCGACCTCTATTACGCGCTACCGAAGCATATGCGATCGCTGCTCCTTAGCTTCGCCGAATCAATGGTCCGACAGTCCAAGGAGGCGTCCGAAGGGTGAGCGATCCACGCGACGACTATCTCGCCAGCGGGCGAGGAAGCCGGCACCTCATCATCGGCGCCGGCGTCGCCGCCGGCGTGGTGATCGCCTTCGCCGGGGCCATGATGTCGGGCCCCTATCCGACGCTGTCGACCGCTGAGCAGCGTTCCGCCAGCGCCGCCGGCAGGCCCGCTGTCGGCCGCGACGGCGAGATCTCGCGAGAGAGCTTTGCGGCCAACGGGCTGACGTGGCCGTTCACCGTCGACCGCGGCCGCATCGGCTGCGAGCAGGGGCTTCCCTATTTCGAGGATGAGGGGGTTCGCTACGCGCTGAACGGCCGAGCTCGAGCCCGGTGGCCCTATGCCGAACCGGTGCTGCAGACCGACGATAGCCTTCCGCCCGATCGCAACGGTTGGCAGGCGCGGGTCAATCCGCGCGACGTCCTGGACGAGGCGCGCAAGCTTTGCGACGAGGAGGCGGCGCGGGTCATCGGCCGCTGATCTAGGCGTTTACTTCCTCGATTCCCGCTATGTTCCTATTCAGGACTTGTGCGCTACATAGGAGGCGATGGGAGCGCCTCTCCGCAAGGGTCCCAAGGACCGCCCCCGGCTTTCGCCAACGATGGTCAGCCGTAAACTGCAGGCGTTCGACTTCATCCTTCGCTACTTCGCCGCCTGGGGGCACTCGCCCAGCCTCGACGAGATCGCGGCCGAGCTCGGCGTGTCGAAGCAGCGCGCCGACGAGCTGGTCCACGCGCTCGCCCGCGACCAGATGATCCGGCGCATCGCCGGCAAGCGCCGCGGGATCCGGCTCATCGATCGGGCCGACGAGCTGAGCGAGGCGGAGGTCCTGGTGCGGCTGCGAAGCCTCGGCTGGCAGATCGGGCACGACAACTCCTTGACGAAAATCGGACTGCCCGACCTGCCTTTCCTCGACCATGACGATCCTGCGGATTGTTCCGGGGCGGGGATTGATGGCGGAATCGACAGCTGAGGGCGCGACGTCGCGCCCGAAGAAGCCGGCAGGCTGGTACTCCAAGGCACAAAGGCAGCAGAGGCGGGAGCAGCGCGAGGCGCGGCGCCAGGCGCGCGAGGAAGCCGCCGCCAAGCGCGCAATCTTCGAGAGGGTCAAGGAAAGCCGGCTGAAGCCGCTGCGCGAGCTCGCCTCGCGCCGTGCCGTCGAAGCCTCACGTGAGCGGGCCGCGACCGACGCGGCGATCGCCATCCAGGCGCCGGCGCCGAAGCGCGCCCGTCTCAAGCGCGATCGGCGAAGCGAGGTCCAGCGCCTGATCGATGCCAGGGCGGAACGCGCGAGGGTCATGTGGGCCAAGCGCCAGCCCAAAGCGGCCGCGGCCGAGCGGCAGCTGCGCAAGGAGCGAAGCGAGCTCGAGAAGCGCTGGGACCACAAGAACAACGGCACGCGCGAGACGCATGAGCATGCGTCGAGGCGCAACCAGGGCGCGATCGCCCAGCTCTACCAGAACGGGACGATTGACGGCGAGCAGCTCGCCGCGGCCGTGGAGATCGCGGCCGTTGCCGAGCGGATCGGCGCCGACGTCGCGGTCCGCACCGCCAGCCTCGAGACCCGCGTCGACCGCACCAGGATGGGCGACGGCACGTTCTACGAGCGGCTCGGCCAAGTGCGCCGCGAGATGGCGTACACGCGCTGGCGCGCCCAGGTGCGGGGCCCGATCGCAGCGGTGCTCGAGATGATCGTCGGCGATCATGTGTCAGGGCCGATCGGCTTCACGATCGTCGCCAGGCGGTACCGGATGGGCAACCGCCGGGCGAAGCGGCTGCTGATCGACGCGCTGGACCTGTGGCCGCGGATCCTGGGCGGCGTGTGCAAGGAAGTCGACGACGCCACACTGGCGGCGGCGCATGCGGGGATCCTTTAGGGCAGCTAATTAGCATCTAATTAGCACCCGGAGAGGGCAGCGGCGCCCTAGAATGCCGCCGGCCAGGTGAGGCCTGGGTCAACCACATGAAGGAGATGAACCATGCAGGTGACCCAAGGAGCCTACGGAACGCGGATCGAGTTCTTCGAGGGCGGCCCGGGCGTGACGGGGCGGATGGACCAGCGGCTCGGCGAGCTTCACCGGAAGGGCGAGACGCTCGTCCGGCGGGCGAAGATCGGCCGCAACACCACCTGCCCGTGCGGATCCGGGCTCAAGTTCAAGAAGTGCTGCATCGCCAAGCTGCGCTGAAGTCGGGGTGCGGGTCGGGGTAAGCCGGCCCGCGTCCTGATCCGATTCCTATGAGCGGCGGCGCCGGCGCGGCGGAGGCCTTGTCCGCCGCGTTCGTGCGGGAAGTTCCGCCCCTTGACGAAAAACTGACTGCAAAACGACCACGAATCGGTCCAGATCGACCCCGCCACAGGTGCGTCCAGAGCGCCTGATCAGCCCGAAATAGCGAACCCCCAACGCCCGCCGGCGGAGCATCCCCACCCCGGCGGGCAATCGCTATTGCAACCTAACGGAGGGCCGCATGTACGCATCGCAGGCCCGTTCCGCGGCGCAGCAGCGCGTTTCGCGCGCAGCGCCCGCCGCCCGCGCAGGTGCCCTTGGTCTCGCCTCGCGCGGGCGGCCACAATCCCGCGACACGTCAGCAATCCTGCAGCGGCTCAGCGACCGCTTGGATGCCCTGCAGCGCGACGTGTCGATCGGCGCCAAGTCGCAGCGCGACTTCGAGCGCCAGGCCGACGAGGCCGAGAGCATCGCCGCCCAGCTCCGCGCCGCCTTCCGCGAGCCGACAGCCCGCAATCCGGCGATCGCCGACGACGGCAAGGGCAAGGCCTGGTTCTGATGGCTCTCGATCTCGACAAGGTCCGCGAGCTGGTGGCTTCGGCGCCGGCGAAGGGTCCTGCCGCGATCGTCTCTCGCAAATTCCTCGAGCAGCTGCTCGCCGAGGTCGAAGCCGGGCGAGCCGCTCTCGTCCAGATGAACGAATCGGTCGGCCGGAGCATCATGGTCCGCGTCCGTCCCTTGCTTCCTCCGCCCGCGCGTGGCGGGGCCGACGTCGAATGAGCTCGGCCGCCGCCGGCAAGGCGCTCCGAAGGCTACTGGCGGCTCAATTCCCGCGCTTCCGCGGCCTGGTCGACGTCGAGCTGGTCGAATCGTCCGACTGGAACAGCGTCACCTTCACCGGCGCCCGCCACCACCTTCGAGTGCTGCTCGAGGGCGAGGGCGCCGGCGCCGCAGCCTCGGCCTTCCTGGAAGAGCTGATCGAGCTCGAGCTGCCGATCACCGGCCACTTGGTCGCCGAGATCGGTCTTCGCGTCGACGAACGGCGCGACGGCGGCGCCTGGGCCCGCGTCGAGCTCGACGCACTGACTGTCGAGGTGAGCTGATGGCCCAGGTTAATCTGCAGCTGCACATCAGGCGCCGCTGGTGGTTCGGCATCGCATTTCGCGCTGTCTGCCTCGGTTGCCGACTCGGACTGATCCCCGATGGTCCTCACGTCGATCGCATCGCGCGCTGGCTGGCCAAGCACGGGCTCGTCTTCACCATCAACGGGCGCAAGCTATGACCGCGATCCGCACCCCCAGGACGACCGAGCAGGCCACGGCGCTACTCGAGCGGCATGCCGAGATCGAGGCGCTGGTCGCGTCGATCGAGGGCAACCGCGAGAAGCTGATCGCCCGAGTGAACGGCCGCGCCGACGCGCGCCTGGTCCCGCTCCTCGAGGAGGCCCTGCAGATCCGCGAGAAGGTGGAGCCCTGGTGGAAAGAGAAGGGCACCGCCCTGCTGGCTAAGGGCCGCAAGTCACTCCAGCTCGGCGGCTGCACCATCGGCACCCGCACTTCGCGGGGGAAGCTCGAGCACGACTTCGAGGATGACGAGGCGGCTGTCGCAGCGGTCCGCCACCAGTCCTTCTGGAAGAAGGCCCTGCAGGTGCGTCTCTACCTCCATCGGGCCAACATCTCGACGCTGCTCAGCCTGGGCGGTAAGACCGGCGAGACGCTCAAGGAGCTGGGTTTCAGGATCCAGAAGGGCGAGCAGTTCTTCATCGAGCGCGTGTCGCAGGACGGCGCGATCGGAGCGAGGAAGTGAAGCTCGAGGACGTCGCCCGCGCGCATGAGCTCACCGAACGTCGGGCCGAGCTCATCCGCAAGCGCGACGCCGGCGTCTTCATCCTTACCATCGATGGCGTCCGCCAGGACCAGGAGCTGATCGATCTGGCCCGGTCGGTGGCGATCGGCGTCATCAACCTGCGGATCCGCGCGGTGAACCTCGAGCTCGCGCGGCTCGGCGTCACGGCCTGATGACTGTCGAGCGCCTGCGCGGCCGAGCTGGCCAGCGCCAGCGGGCACAGCGCCTGGCCCGTACCGACGGCCTGTGCGAGCGGTGCCTCGGCATCGGTCGCTGGAAGGGTCGCGTGCCTGGCGGCCGAACGGCGCTGGCTGAGCGGGTCAACCACATCGTGCCGCTCATCCATGGCGGCAGCGACGACGACGAGAACACGGAGAACCTTTGCCGGCCCTGCGACCTCGAGGTCACGGCCGAGCAGTTCGATTTCGACGTCGCTGAGGGCGGAAAAGGCGTCGATCGGAGCGGAAGACCCACCGGAACGGGTCATATCTGGAACGCAAACACCCCGGGGGGGGGATCAAATCTTCAGGATCGATCCGCCGGACACCGCCGCCCCCGGTACGTGTGCACTGAGAGCGTTTTCAAAGTAAAAAGTTCGGGGCCCGAGGCCTGAGTATCGTGGCGCGGGAGGAGGGCGAGCCGAACTGGCGGCAGCTGCTGCCGGATCGGAAGGAGCGGAAGTCGGCTTCCGCCTATTGGCGGGCGATCACCGAGGAGATGCGTCAGCTCGAGACGCTGTCGCTTGCCAATCAGCACGCGGTTCAGCGGCTCGTGCTCGCATACCTGGTCTACGACCGGTGCTCGCTGCTGGTCGCCGCCGACGGGCTGGTGACCGAGCCGAAGGCCGACAACCCCAGAGGCATCGCGCGGCTGTCCATCCACTACAAGGCCATGCGCGAGGCGGAGAGCACGGCCGAGCGCCTCGAGGCGCAGCTGGGCCTGTCTCCTGGCCGGCGTGGGAAGGTGGGCAAGGTGCCGAGAAAGCGGGAGCGCAGCGCCGGTGCCGACTCGTTCCTCGGACCGAGAGGTTAGCGCCGCCGACCCGACCACGGCCTGGGCCCAGGCGGCGGTCCGCGGCGACTTCGTTGTAGGCGACCTCGTCCGCTATGCGGCCGAGCGCCACCTGAGAGATCTGCGCGATGCGAGGGCGCGCGGCTATTATTGGCGGCCGGAGCTGGCCCAGCGGGTGCTGGACTTCTTCCCTTCGGTCTTCACGATCACCGACGGGCCCGCGGCCGGGAAGCCGTTCACACTGATCCCCTACCAGACCTTCTGCGCCGGCTCGCTGATGGGCTGGGTCAACGCGGACGGGCGCTGGCGCTACCGGTCCGGCTACATCGAGACCGGCAAGGGCCAGGCGAAGTCGCCGCTGATGGCAGGCCTCGGCCTCTATGCCATGGGCTGGTGCGGCTTCCAGCGCGCCCAGGTCTATTCGATCGCGGCCGACAAGCAGACCGCCAACGTGCTGTTCAAGGACGGCGTGGCGATGTGCCGCGCCCAGGTCCCCGGTTACGAGGAGCACGAAAGTCTCGAGCAGCTGGGCCACGTCGTCATCCGCGGCGAGGGCGACAACGCCAACAAGATCGAGCACCCGGCGACCCAGTCCTTCTTCCTGCCGCTGGCCTTCGGGGTCACGCAGTCGGGACCGCGGCCGCGAATGGTGCTCGCCGACGAGATCCACGAATTCGCGACGGACGCCCAGATCGAGACCTGGGCCCGAGCGATCGACAAGATCGCCGGCAGCGCGATGATGGTCCTGGGCACGAACACGCCGGCCATGTCGCAGCATGTCGGCACGTCCTATTCGGACAAATATCAGGCGATCGCCAAGGGCGACGTCAAAGACGACACTGCCTTCGCTTTCGTGGCCCGGGTCGACAAGCCCGACCGCGAGAACGTCTTCGACAACGAGAAGTGCTGGATCAAGGCGCTGCCGGCGCTCGGCATCACCTATCCGATGTCCAACATCCGGGAAGCGGTTCAGACGGCGCGCACCCGCCTGTCGACCGCGGCCTCGGTCAAGCGCCTCTACTTCGGGATCCCGACCGGCGCCGCCGACTTCTGGATCAATGAGGACGATTGGGCCGCGGTCCTGCAGGGTGTCGGCGACGAGGAGATCGCCGCGCTCAAGGGCTGTCCGTGCTGGCTCTCGCTGGACCTATCGAAGAAGAACGACCTCACGGCGCTGACGGCGACGTGGGTCGACGCCGACGGAATCATCTGGTCGAAGACCTGGTACTGGACGACGAAGGAAGGCCTCGAGGACCGCGCCAAGGCGGACCACGCGCCCTATGAGGACTGGGTCGCCGCCGGCTGGCTGACGGCCGTTCCAGGCAAGACGATCGACAAGAGCTTCGTCGCCGCCCAGGTGGCCAAGCTCTGCGCCGAGCACGACGTCCAGGAGCTGGTCTTCGATCCGGCTCAAATGGCCGATTTCGAGGCGGCCTGCGAGGAGATCGGCTTCCCGGCCTGGCGCTACCGCGGAGCGGACGCCGGCGAGGGCGAGGGCCTCAAGATGGTCGCCCACGCCCAGGGCAAGCTCGTCCGCTTCGAGGACCGCCAATATTGCATGCCGCGGTCGATCGAGCGGCTCGAGGACCGGATCCTCAAGAAGACGATCGTCATCGACAACTCGCCGGTGACCTATAGCTGCTCGGCCAACGCGGCGATCGACGAAGACGGAATGAAGAACCGCTGCTTCGACAAGAAGCGGTCTCGCGGGCGCATCGACGGCATCGTGACGATCGCGATGGGCGTCGGCGCGGCCGACAACGTACCCCTCAAGGGGCCCACCTTCGAATATACGGGGATCTGAGCATGGGATTCATGGACCGTGCTCGCGCCGCCGTGCGGGCGTGGCAGTCGCCGAGCTCGGTCAGCTCGAGCGAGCAGATCGTCGCCGGCGCCGACGGCCTCAACGACACGGGTGGCACGACTGTCCTGAACCTGCTGGGCCCGAGCGCCAGTGGTGCGCCGATGTGCGAGGCGCGGGCATTGTCGCTGCCGGCGATCATGCGCGCGCTCGAGGTGCTTTGCGGCCTCTTCGCGATGACGCCGATGATCTACTATCGGCGCGAGGGGGAGGGGAAGGTCCGCGTCGACGACGCGCCGCAGGCCGTCATGCTCCGGACTCGGGCCAACGACGTACAGAGCGCGTTCCTGCTTAAGGAGGTCCTGCTCGGCGATCTGCTGATGCGGGGCAAGTTCGGCAGCTTCATCCATCGGGACAGCCTCTACCGCCCATCGAGCCTCACCCGGCTGGATCCGGCAGGAATCGCGCCGCCGCTGCAGCACTGGTCGAAGGCGGACGGGCTTGAGGTCTTCTACGACGTCAGCCTGCCGGATGGCAGCCGCGAGCGCCTGACCCGCAACGACCTATGGTTCGTCCCGGGCTTCAGCCGCGACGGCCTGATCGGCGTCGACCGGCTGCGGCTGCTGGGAGACGCCATCGAGGGCGCCGCGTCGAAGAGCGAGTTCGCCAAGCGCTTCTGGGACAACAACGCCCAGCCTTCGACGATCCTAACCACCAAGGCGAAAGTCGACCCGGCTGAGAAGGTGAAGATCCGCACCGACTGGCAGTCGCGCTTCGGCGGGCCCCGCAACGCCGGCGCAGTCGCCGTGCTCGACCAGGAGATGGACGCCAAGTTCCTGGCGCACGACAACAAGGCGTCGCAGTTCATCGAGACTAGGAGCTTCGACGTCGTCGAGGTGGCGCGGGCGTTCGGCGTCCCGCCGCACATCCTGTTCGAGCTCAGCCGCGCGACCTTCTCGAATATCGAGCAGCAAAGCCTCGAGCTCTACCTCTACAGCATGCTCGGCCACTTCGAGCGCGTGGCCGCGGCCGCGACGCACCAGTTCGCCGAGCCCGGCCACTTCTACGAATTCCTGACGGACGCTCTCCTCAAGGGCGACATCAAGAGCCGCTACGAGGCCTACGCGATCGCCGTCGATAAGGGCGTTCTCAACCCCAACGAGATCCGCCGCCGTGAGAACCTCAACGATCGCGAGGGCGGCAACGAATACCGCGTCGGCTCCGGATCCACGATCGAGGGCCAGCAGCCTTCACCGCCGGTCGATCATCGCCCGCCGCCGCCTCCACCCGATCCCGAGGAAGACGAATGAACCAGCGCATTCTGGCAGCGATCCGGTCGCAGCCCTGGGCAATTCTCCCCGAGCACCTGGCCGCGATCGAGGCGATCGCGCTGCGCGTGCTCGACGATCCCGCCGTGCTCGCGCTGAAGGAGGACGGGCACGAGGAGCGCCAGCTCTCGGCCGTGGCCCAGATGGGGTGCCGGGCGCCGGCGACGCGCACCGCCATGCTGCGCGACGGAGTCGGGATGCTGCCGATCACCGGGCCGATCTTCCCGCGCGCCAACATAATGACAGAGCTGTCCGGGGCCACGTCACTCGACGTCGCTGCGGCGGATCTGCGCGCCCTGCAGGCCTCGCCGGATGTGCGTTCGATCCTGATGGTGGTCGACTCGCCCGGCGGCGCTGTCGCCCAGGTCAACGATTTCGGTCGCCTCGTCGCCGCATCGCCCAAGCCGGTCGCCGTGCACGTCACCGGCCTGTGCTGCTCTGCGGCCTACTGGATCGCCTGCAACGGCGCCGGCGGAATCAGCGTCGATCCGACCGGGGTCGTCGGCTCGATCGGCGTGCTGATCTCGACCTCCTACCAGGTGGAGCCCGACAGCGAAGGGCGCCGCGATCTCGACATCGCGAGCTCGCACGCGCCGAACAAGAGGCCGGACCTCTCGACTGAGGAGGGCCGAGCCCAGGTCCGCCAGATGCTCGACGGCATCGAGGCGGTGTTCATCCAGAATGTGGCCCGCGGCCGCGGCGTGAGCGAGGCGACCGTCCGCTCTGAGTTCGGCGCGGGCGGCAACAAGACCGGCAAGGACGCCAAGGCGGCGGGCATGATCGACCGAATCGAGGCCGATGGTCTCGAGGGGGCGATCCGCCGGCTCGCCAAGCCCGCACCGGCAACGCCTCGGCGCACCGCGGCGAATACCCTGACACTCGCGCAGGTCCGCGCGGGCATCTCAACCCCCAAGGAGAACTGACCTATGCGCATCACCGCGCTGAAGCAGAGCCTGGCGGCCGTCATCGCGTCGATGGACGGCATCCTTCAGGCCGCTGCGACCGACAACAACCGCGAGCTCACTGCCGAGGAGCAGGCCGAGTTCGACGCCAAGGCCAAGGAGGCCGGGCAGCTGCAGGCCCAGATCAAGCGCGAGGAGGATCTGCTCGCGCTGAAGGCCTCGGTCGCCGCCCCCGTCAACGTTCCCGGCGCGACCGGCAACGGGACCGGCGCTGGTACCGGCACCGGCACGGCTACCGTTCCCGCCGCCGCGGCCGCGAAGCCGGAGCCCGGCACGATCGTCGGCCGCGTGGCGATCGCGATCGCCGCGACCGGTGGCCAGGACCAGCGGGCGATGGCCGATCACGCCGCCAGCATCTGGGGCGATGAGACCGGCCAGATCGTCGCCAACATGGAGCAGTCGACCAACACCAAGGGCGGCTACCTGGTCGACACCGCCTACAGCCAGGACTTCATCGCGCTGCTTCGCCCGCGAGTCGTCATCCGCAACATGGGCGCCCGCTCGGTTCCGATGCCCGACGGCAACCTCACCATGCGCAAGCAGACCGGCGGCACCACCGCCGGCTATGTCGGCGAGCGCGACCCGGCGCCGGTGACCGACATCACCGTCGGCCAGCTCAGCATGACCGCGAAGACCCTTCGCGCGCTCGTGCCGATCACCAACCAGCTGATCCGCCGCGCCGCGTTCGGCGTCGACGCGATGGTCCGCGACGACTTGGTCACCTCGGCCGCGATCAAGGAGGACCAGCAGTTCCTCCGCGGCGTCGCTTCCGCGACCGCCCCGGCTGGCCTCCGCAACCTGATCGTCGCCGGCAACGTCCTCGCTGTCACCGCGGGCGGCACGCTCGAGACGGTCACTTCGGATCTCGGCCGCCTGCGGCTGAAGGTCATCGCCGCCAACGTCCCGATGGCCAAGTGCGGCTACATCATGAGCCCGCGCACCGCGATGTTCCTCGAGAACCTCCGCGACGGCAACGGCAACAAGGCGTTCCCGGAAGTCGCCGAGGGCCGCCTCGGCGTCTATCCGATCGGGATCACCACCTCGGTGCCCGACAATCTCGGCGCCGGGACGAACGAGTCAGAGATCTACTTCGGCGACTTCGAGCAGTTCCTGATCGGCGACACCCACCAGGTGACGCTCGCCGCTTCGGACACCGCCGCCTACGACGACAACGGCACGATCCGCTCGGCCTTCTCCAACGACGAGACGGTCATCCGCCTCATCGAGGAGCACGACACCCAGCTGCGCTACGACTCCGCCTTCGCGGTGCTCACCGGCGTCACCTGGGCCCCGTAAGCGGCCGCTCCGACACCACCACAACCAACCTTGCGAGGGGCGCCTGAGGGCGCCCCTTCGCGTTTCCCGGGAGAGCCATGATGGCCGTGAAGTTCCTGAAGCCCTGTCAGCAGGGCGCACTCTACAACAAGGACGAGGTGGCCGGCTTCGACCGCGCCACCGAGGCGCGCCTGGTGAAGCAGGGCTTCGCCGAGGTCTACAAGGCCGAGAAGGCCGAGAAGCCCGCGTCCTAACCTCGATTAGCTGGCGGAGGGCGGCATGTCACAGATCCTGGCGCTCTCCGCCGCTCGCGAGCATCTGCGCGCAGGCGACGAGATCTCCGACGAGGACCTCGCCGGCTACATCGCGGCGGCCGAAGCCGCCATTTCCGATTTCCTGGGCCGCCCGCTGATCGACGCCGAGAAGGGGTGGGCGGACGCCGAATCCGTCCCGGCGAACGTCGTGCACGCGATCAAGGTGTGCCTCGCCGCGCTCTACGACGGTCGCGCGATCGCGCCGGACGAGCTGCTCATCCTCATCGGCCGATACGTGGTCGTCAGCTTCGGCTGATCCCGTCCAGGCCACCACCTCCAACGGGAGAAACTGAATGGATCTCGCGATCACCCCCGCCGACGTCGTTGCCGAGCCTGGCGCGAGCATCGAGCACGGCACCGCCGGCGCCGCTGTCCAGGCGGGCCAAGTCGTCTACCGCGACCCGGCGGACCTCAAGTACAAGCTCGCCGACAACAACAGCGCCACCGTCGCCGTTCGGTCGCCGCGTGCCATCGCCCTCAACAATGCCGCTAACGGCCAGCCCCTCGCGGTGTGCCGCGGCGGGAACGTGGCGCTGGGCGCGGTGCTCGCCGCCGGCGTGGCTTATTACCTCTCCGACACGCCCGGCGGGATCTGCCCGGTCGCCGACCTGGCAGCCGGCGAATATCCGTCCATCATCGGGATCGCGGAGTCGGCGAGCGTCCTTCGCGTGAAGATCCACGAGGCCGGCGTCGCCCTGGCGTGACGATCGAATCCCGCAAGCTGACGCACCGCGTCCGGTTCGAGCGCCGCTCGGCCGGGCGTAGCAGCGTCGGCAACCGCCAGCGCGAATCGTGGGATCTCCACTGCGACCGCTGGGCGCAGCCGATCGTCGGCCGCGGCGAAGACCGGCGCCGGCAGGCGCAGGAGGATCCCGCGGTGGCGGCGACTTTCCGGCTGCGGCGGGACAGCAAGACCGGGGCTATGAACCCCGAGGATTACCGGCTGCGCGGCGATCTCGTCGTGCGGTCGCCGGACCTCGCGACGGCGCGGGTCTGGGACATACGCTCGGTCACCCCCTACGGGACCGACGGGCTCGAGGTGACGGCCATCTGCCAGGCAGCCCCTGGCGCAACCGGCGGGTGAACATCGGCTCAAAGGTGACGGGCGCCGACGAGATCGAGCGCGCCCTGATCCGGATCGAGCAGACGGTTCAACCGCGGCAGGCGAAGAAGGCGCTGCGCCGCGGCGGCTGGGTCATCGCGCGAAAGGCGCGGGTCCTGGTCGACAAGCGCACCGGCGGCCTGGCCCGCGGGATCAAGGTCGGGGACCGGGCGCTGTTCCAGTCGCCTTTCGACGGCATCCGCGTCTTCGTGGGGCCCGTCAGCAAGCTGGGCGCCCGCGGGACGTGGGAGGAGCTCGGCACCATCAAGCAGGCCGCGGACCCGTTCCTGAGGCCGGCGCTGGACCAGGGCCGAGGCGAGGCGATCGCCGAGATCGGCCGGGTCCTGGCTGAAGACATCAACAGAGCGGGGCGGGGCTGATGCTGTTCCAGGAAGCGCTCTACGCGCGGGCCTCGGCCGGCGCGGAGCTGGTCGCGATCGTCGGCGAGGAGATCTCGTTCGTCGAGCGGCCGCGTGCTGTTCCGGCGGTCACCTTCCAGGTGATCAGCCGGGTCAATTCCGAGACGATGGAGGGCCTCGACGGCTTCGTCGAGGTCCGGGTCCAGGCCGACAGCTGGTCGACCGATTACGTCGAGGCCGCGCGCCTGGGCGAGATCCTGATCGCACTGCTGACGCCGCCGGCGACGGTCGCCGGCTGGGTCTTCGAAGCCGCATCCGTCGAGGGACCGCGCGACCTGCAGGAGAAGGTCGACGGGATCGGGCTCGTCCATCGCTCAAACACCGATTTCATCATGCGGGCGTGGCCCGCAACTTGAGAGGAGAAACGACATGAAGACGGGTCACGGCAGCCAATTCTGGCTCGCCAACGGCGCAGGTGTGCTGACCAAGGTCGCGAAGATGCTGACCGTTCCGAAGCCGACGGGGACGAAGACCCTGATCAACGTCTCCCACATGGAGACCGAGGGCTTCGAGGAATATATCACCGCCCCGCTGCGCGACGGCGCCGAGGCGGACCTCACCATGAACTGGGAGCCCGGCTCGGTCACCGACGAGCTGCTCGAGGACGCCGTCGAGGACGACCAGGCGCGCGACTTCGAGATCATCATCCCGACCAGCACCGCCGGCGTGTCCCGCAAGTATAGCGGCCAGCTGATCGTGCTCGACTACAGCGTGACCAACGAGCGCAACGACAAGCGCGTCGGCACGCTGAAGGTCAAGTGGTC
The DNA here is from genome assembly GCA_046289665.1 of Allosphingosinicella sp. Lineage (GTDB taxonomy): Bacteria > Pseudomonadota > Alphaproteobacteria > Sphingomonadales > Sphingomonadaceae > Allosphingosinicella. Next base: position 5,467 of record JBKBVA010000005.1, on the reverse strand, counting down.
GGGCCAGATCACCCGCGAGGACGTCTGATCATGGCGCTCGGGCCCCGTGGAGTGACCACGTTCCGCGCGCTGAATCGCGACATCCAGTCGGCATTCGGCATGCGCGGGATCAAGGCGACCGAGGATCACTTCGACATGCCGTTCGCCGAGGCGATCTGCTCGATCATCCCTGGGTTTCAGATCGCGGGCGAGCAGGGTGAGGAGGCGCTCGAGGAGAACGCCCTCAAGGTCAGCTTCTCGAAGGTCTCGGCGCTGTTCCGCTTCTCGCTGATGCGGTTCCAGCCTCAGATCGATGAGGACGAGGCGGATTCGATCCTCGACGAGATCGGCATCCCCAAGGCGCTCGAGCTGCTGATGGCGGCCGTCGCGGCCGCGATTGGCGCCGGCGACGTGCCCGCAGGCGGGGAGGCCGGCACGTCCTCCCCGCGCCCTCCGCGGGGCCGCCGCAAAAGCTGAACTTCCCCGAGCTGATCGAGCACTGGGTCTCAGCGGGCCAGCGCTACGATCAGTTCTGGGACGTCACGCCGCTCGAATTCAACGCAGTGATCGCGGGCTACCACCTGCGTCGCCGCCACGAGGTCGAGACGGCGGCCTTCGGCGCCTGGTGGTCCGGGCTGCTCTCGCAGTGGGACCCGCAGAAGTTCCCCGAGATGGACTTCCTGCTGCCGAAGGCCTGGCGCGAGCCGGAGCGGGAGCAGACGCTCGAGGAGCAGCTCGCGGCGATGGACGCGATCGCGCGCCACCAGAACCGCCGCTGCAAATCCAACACCTGAGAACGGGGCCGCCTTCGGGCGGCCCCTTGCTTTTGGAGCCGTGACTTGACGACGATCGGCAGCCTCAATGTCGAGCTCACGCTCGGCAACGAAGAATTCGTGCGGCGCATGCGCGAATCGCGCGGCGTCGTCGCGGACTTCGCGCGCGAGGCCCAGGCGCAGCTCAGCCGGCTCGGCGACATGATCCGCAATATCGGCGCCGGCCTCACCGCCGGCGTCACGGTTCCCTATGCCGGGCTGATGGCGGTGAGCGTTCGCGGCGCCGCCAACTTCGAAGCCGCGATGAACCGCGTCAACGCGTCGATGCGCGAGCTCAACCCTCAGCAGCTGCGCGAGATGAACCTGCTCGCCCGAGAGCTCGGGCCTCAGGTGGGCATGGGCGCGACCCAGGCGGCCGCCGGCATCGAATCCCTCGCCCTCGCCGGCATGAACGCGGCGACGATCGTCAACGGCGGCCTCCGCTCGGCGCTGGTGCTCGCCGTCGCCAACATGGGCGAAGTCGACGCCGCCGGCTCGATGGTCCAGAACACCCTCACCAACTTCCGGCTGACGGCCGAAGATCTGCCGATGGTGGTCAACCGGATCACCGGCGCTCTCGACAACAGCCAGTTCGGCTTCGAGGATTTCAGGCTCGGCCTGGCCCAGGCCGGCGCGGTCGCCAACGGCGCCGGCGTCAGCTTCGAGGACTTCACCACGGCGCTGGCCGCGACGTCGGCCGCGTTCGCGAGCGGGTCGGACGCCGGCACCTCGTTCAAGACCTATCTGCAGTCGCTGACGCCGAACTCGAAGGCGGCGCGCAACGCGATGCGCGAGCTCGGCATCAGCTTCTTCGATGCCCAGGGCAGGCTCAAGCCGCTCGTCGAGCAGGCGGAGATGCTGCAGCGGGCGACCGCGAACCTCAGCGATCGGCGCCGATCGCGCCTGCTCGAGGAGATCTTCGGCGCCGATGCGGGCCGCACCGCCCTGGCGCTTGCACAGGCGGGACGGAAAGAGATCGAGCGCATCGACGCAGCGCTCGACCGCACCGATGCCGGCGAGAAGCTCGCCATCCAGATGCGCGGCCTGAACGGCGCCGTCGGCCGCCTCAAGGCATCATTCGAAGAGCTCAAGATCGCGATCGGCGAAACGGGTCTCCTCGACCTGGTGACGCGCCTGGTCGAAGGCTTCTCCCGGATGGTGAGCTGGATCGCCCACCTCAATCCGACCGTGCTCAAGTTCGGGGTGATCCTGGGAGCCGTGGCGTCCCTGATCGGGCCGCTACTGTTGATCTTGAAGCCGCTGGCCATCTTCATCCTCGCGCGCATCGCCGCTGGCATGGGTCTTATCTATCAGGCGGCGGCGTTTCTCATCGCTCCCATCCAGACGTTGGTGAACCTCTTCGGAGGCCTCATCGCCCGCCTCGCCGGCGGCGCTGCTCTCGCCGGCATCGGCCGGGCCTTCACGGCACTCACCGGGCCGATCGGCTGGGCGATCACCGCCGTGATTCTGTTCTGGGACAATATCAAGTCGGCCTTCGGCGAGATCTGGGCTTATGCCCAGGAGACGATCGGTCCGCCGCTGCGGTCCATCTTCGAGGCGCTCGGCGGGATCTTCAACTCGGTCGGCGGGTGGCTCGGTCCCTTCGTCCAGCTCTTCGTGTCGGCATTCAATGAGCTGCGCGAGGTCGTCGGCGAGGTCGTCGAGTTCCTGCTCGAGGGCTTCGGCCGATCGATCGTCGATATCATCGGCGGCGCCCTCAACATGATCGCGGCGGTCGTGCGGGCGATCGCCGCGCTGTTCAGGGGCGACTTCGCCGGCGCCTTCCGCGAGGCGGGCTCGTTCGTCGACGGCTTCTTCCAGACGATCGTCAACGTCTTCGGCAACATCTTCCCGCCGATCCGCGGGCCGCTGCAGGCGATCTACAATCTCCTGAAGGCAGTGTTCGTCGACGGGCTCGGAACGGTTGTCGCGGGCGTCCGCGCGCTCATCCAGGTGCTGGTCGCCTTGTTCTGGAACGTCGTTTCCGGAATCAACAGCGCGCTGGGCGGCGTGCCCGGGACGATCTACCGGCTCATCGTGTCCGGATTCGAGCGGGCCGTCGGGCGGGCCAGGGTGCTCGTCGGAGGCCTGTACGCTCTCTGGCAGAGCGTCCGCCAGATGATGGGGCTGGCGACCAACGGTCCCGGCGCCGGCGACCTGGTGATCGGCGCAGCGCGAACCATCATGAACACGACCGGCCAGATCGCCGGTCGACTTCCGCGTCCTGGCGCGGCCGCCGGCGGCGGCGGTGTCGACGACGGCGGAGGCGAGGAGGATGGCAGCGGCCGACGCCCGCGCCGCGGCGGCGGCGGAATGTCGGCCGAGGAGCGCGCGCGGCGGCTCGAGGAGCTGAAGCTCGAGCAAGAGCTGGCAGTGGCCCGGGCACGGGAGGACCATGACGAGGTCCGGCGGCTCGAGCGGCTGCTCGAGCGCAACCGGCTGGTCAAGCAGTACCGCGACCTCAACCTGTCCGCCGGCGACGCCGCGGCCGCGGCCGATCGTGACATGGCGGCGCTCGACGCGGCGCGCGCGGTGGCCCGCGAGCGCAACCTCGCGATCAGCGACCAGGAACATGAGATCGAGCTCGCTCGGATCATGAATGCGCGGGTGACGCTGCGCGATCTCGAGGAGCAGCGCGAGCTGCGCCAGGAGATCGAGCGGCTGCAGCGCGAGGGCCATTCGCTCGAGGAGGCCAGCAACAAGGCCCAGGAGCGCGCCCAGGAGATCCAGCGCGCGCGCATCGCCATGTGGCGCGACGAGCTCGCGCAACGCGAGCGGATGCATGAGCTCGAGGTCGCGCGGCTTCGCGGCGATCGCGGTCGGGTTCGCGATCTCGAGCGGGCTGAAGAGATCCGGCGCCGCTCAGAGGATCTGTTCAATCGCGGCGACGGCAACATCTCCCGCGCCGATGCGCTGGCCCTCGCCACGCGCGAGGTCGACGCCGAGACCGAGGCGCGGCTCGTCGGCACCTGGCGGGACACGTTCCGCGAAGGCGTCCAGGCCGCGATGGAAGGCGACTTCTTCGGCTGGCTTCAGGACAAGTGGACCGACCTCTGGTCGAGCGCGATGGAGGAGGCGCTCAACACGATCGCCGACGCGTTGCGCGAGCTGCTGCGCCAGGTCTTCGCCAACATGGGCGGGGGCGGGGAGAAGGGCGGGCTGTTCGGGACGATCCTGAGCGGGATCGCCGGGCTGTTCGGCGCGAGCGGAGTTGCTCCCAAGGTCTTGCAGTCCGGAGACCTCGGCTTCGTCGGCGGGGTCACGGATCCGAGCAAGCTGCCCGGGTTCGCCGGCGGCGGCACGATGAAGATCCTCGGCAATGCCGGCATCGACAAGAACGTCCTCAGCATGAACGGCCAACCGTTCGCGCGCGTCGGCCGCGACGAGCTGATGAAGGTTATCCCGCCGGGGGCGACCGACGGCTCGCGGGTCCAGATCATTCCCTCGCCCTATTTCAACGTCGTGGTCGACGGACGGGCGGCGCGGGTGGCGGCGCCGATCGGCAAGGCCGCCGAGGTCGCCGGAGGCAACCGCGGCATGTCCTCCGTCTACAAGCGCGCCGGCAGGCGCCTGCCGTGATCGAGCTTCCCGCCGGCGCCGTGCCGCGCAACCTGGAACCCAAGCTGCTCGACTTCGGCCGCTTCATGCGGCCGCCGACGGGCGGCCGCGTTCAGCGTGTCGATCGCCTCGGCAACCGCTTCGCCGCCACCTTCGTCTTCCCGCCGTTCGACTCGTCCGATCTCGGCCGGATCGTCGTGTCCCGCCTGATCCGCGCGAAGTCGGAGGGGATCCGTCTCAAGCTGCAGCTCGGCGACTTCAATCCCGGAGCGCCTGGCGCGACGGTGGTCAACGGCAACGGCCAGGCCGGCTCGCTGCTCGCGGTCCGCGGCTTCGCCGCCGGCTACCAGGTGCGCGAAGGCCAGTGGTTCAACCACGTCCGCGGCGACGATATCCTGCTCTACAACGCGTCGGCCGATGCCATCGCCACCGCCGGCGGCCTGGCGACGGTCGGACTGGCGCCGATGATGCGCACCGAGCCGGTCGACGGCGACGTCCTCAACTTCCTCAATCCGGTGATCCAGGGCTTCGTCGATGGCGACGAGCTCGCCTGGCAGATGGCCGTCGAGCTCAAGATCGCCATCGAGTTCACCGTCGAGGAGTTCCTCTGATGGCCGCGCTCCATCCTACCAACCGGGCGCGCGCATGACCTCCCGAATCATGCTCGCCGGGCTGATCGAGATCACGCTTCCGGACCGGACGCTGCGCCTGTGCGACGGCGGCTTCGTCTATTTCAAGGGCGAGAAGTTCGCCTCCGAGGATCCCCTGTTCGGAACCATCGGAGAGGCCGAGGCGGTCGAGGAGAGCGTCGGCGACGATGCTCCGGCCTGGACGATGACCTTCCTTCCCAAGTCGACCGCGGCCGCCACCGAGCTGTCGCAGCCCGGGCACCAGAACTCCCATATCCGCGGCTGGCTGGTCGAGGTCGATCCGGTGACCGGCATCGCCGACGAGGCCTCGGCCGAGCTCGTCAGCGACATGCTGCTCGACACCACCGAGCTGATTCCCGGCCGAGACGGCCGCCGTCTCGAGGTTGGGATGATCTCCTGGTGCGAGCGGCTGTTCACGATCAACGAAGGCAACACGCTCAACGCCCGCTTCCATAAGACGATCTGGCC
>JBKBVA010000059.1:0-11144 GCA_046289665.1 Allosphingosinicella sp. | reverse complement strand
CTTCGAGAACGTCGTTCCGCACGAGCAGGACTGGGCGATCGCGCTTCGGCCCGAGGACCGGTTCATCGGAGTCGTCGGCCTGGTGCCCGGCGGCGAGGAGGCGGAGCTGGGCTATTGGCTGGGGCGGCCATGGTGGGGGCGGGGTTACGCTACCGAGGCGTGCGCGGCACTGGTTTCCCATGCCTTCGGACCGCTCGCCCTGCGCGCCCTCGTCTCGGGCTGCTTCAGCGACAATCCGGCCTCCGCCGCCGTGCTCCGCAAGCTCGGCTTCGCGCAGACCGGCGAAGGGACGCTTTTCTGCCTCGCCGAGGGCCGGGAGCTTCCATTCCTCCAGATGCGGCTGGAGCGCGGGGCGGCGCGGTGAACCGCTACGACAGGATCGCCGCCCTGCCCGTCGAGGACGCGCTCCACTGCGGCTGTCGGCTGCTGGCGGCGGCGTGAGGGCGCTGCGGGCTCAGGACTTTGGCTTCCCGCGCTCACCCCATTGAAGGGTCACCGAGATCCTTCGGTTGCGGGGATCGTAGCGATCGGCCGGGACATAGGGGTCGCGGTCGGCGACGCCTTCGATGCGGGCAAAGCGCTCCGCCGCCACGCCGGCCGCGTCGAGCGTCGCGCGGGTGCGCTCCGCCCGCGCCGTCGAGAGCATCCAGTTGTTCATCGTCCGGCCCGCGGCATAGGGAAGCGCATCCGTATGGCCCCGGACGATGACCGTGTTCGGCACGCCCCGGATCACCTGGCCCACTTCGCGCACGAGCTTGTCCGCCACCGGCAGCAGCTGATCGGTGCCCACCTGGAACATCGAGAAATCGGCCTCGTCCATCAGATCGATGCGCAGGCCCTCGTCGCTCTCGGAGAAGCGGATATGGTCGCGCAGCGCCTTCAGGTCCGGCGCGGCGTCGATCCGCCGCATCAGCTCCTCGCGCAACTGCTCGAACCTCTTGCGATCGGCCGCGGAAGGAGGCGCTTCGCCTTCCTTGAGGCCGCCGGTGACGTCGCGCGGGATGACGATGGAGCGCGATCCGGTCTGCGCCGCCTTGTGCGGGTAGTTTTCGGCGGCGACGATCGAATCGCCGCCGAGGATGCCGTCGGAGCCGGCGCTGTTCTGGCGGTATTCGATGAGGGTCGGCGTGAAATAGTCGGCCAGGCCCTTGCGCTTCTGCTCGTCGGTCGAGCCGAGCAGCCACAGCAGCAGGAAGAAGGCCATCATCGCGGTGACGAAATCGGCATAGGCGATCTTCCACGCGCCGCCATGATGGGGGCCGTGCTCCTCCGCGATCACCTTCTTGACGATGATCGGGCGCGGTTCGGGCTCGTTCTTGCCCCGGCGGGCGGCGCTCGCCACGTCAGCGGCCCCGCATGCCGTCGAACACGTCGGCGAAGGCCGGCTGGTTGGAATGCTGGATGCCCGAGCGCGCCGCCTCGATCACCAGCGGCAGCGGATGGCCCTGGAGCGAGGCGATGACGATCTGCTTCACGACATGGTAGATCGCCGCATCCGCCTCGATCACCTGCCGCGCCCGGTTGGCGAACGGGCCGACGAAACCGTAGGCGAGGAGGACGCCGAGGAAGGTTCCGACCAGCGCCGAGCCGATCATGCCGCCGAGGATCGCCGGCGGCTGGTCGATCGACGCCATCGTCTTCACCACGCCGAGCACGGCCGCGACGATGCCGAGCGCGGGGAGCGCGTCGGCGAGGTTCTGCAGCATGTTGGCGGGGCGGATCGCGTCGTGGTGGTGGGTCTTGATCGAATTGTCCATCACCTCCTCGACCGCATGGGGATCGAGCGTGCCCGACGAGACCACGACGAGGCGCAGCGTATCGCAGATCAGGTGGACGAGGGTGCGGTCCTTGAGCAGCTTGGGATAGTCGGCGAAGATCGGGCTCGCCTGCGGGTCCTCGATATGGGGCTCGACGGCGACCGGTCCGTCGGTGCGCAGCATCTTCATCAGCTTGGAGACGAGGAAGATGGTGTCGAGAAAGTCCTGCCGGCCGTAGCGCGGGCCCTTGAACACGCTGGCGATGCCGCCGCCCAGCGCCTTGATCTCCTTGATCGAATTGCCCGCGATGGTGGCGCCGAGCGCGGCGCCGCCGATGATCGCCATTTCGAGCGGCAGGGCGTGCGCGATGACGCCGATATTGCCGCCGCTCACCAGATAGCCGCCGAACACCATGACGATGACGACGATTATTCCTACGGCTGCAAACATCTCGACATTACCCCGCTTGGCTGGCCAGGGGCGAAAAACCCGTCGCCCGAAGGGAGTAACGGCAGCGGCGGACCCGGTTTAAGGGTTAATCCGCCTTTTGCAGCACTTTAGCGGAGGAGATCGAACAAGGTGTTGCGGTTGATCCGCGCAAAGGCCGCCTGCGCCGCCTCGAGCGTGAGCTGGCGGGACTGCATCCGCGCGACCACCTCGACGACGTTCGCCGATTCGATGGTGCTGCGCTCCTCGGCCATTTCGAGGCCGAAGTCGGCAAGCCGCTCCATCAGATTGTCGATGCGGTTGCCGCGCGCGCCCTGCTCGCCGTGGACGAAGGCGACATGGGCCTGGGCCGCGTCGAGCTCGGCGATCGAGGCTTGGACGGCGGCCCGCCGCAGCGCCGGATCCGGCTCGACGAGGGCGTCGGCGGCGGCGGCGACGATGGCGGCGATGTCGCGCGGGCCGCCGGCGGTGGCGACGTTGCCGAACACCTCGCCGCGCCGTCCGACGGCGGCGATGCGCAGCCCTTCGCCCGCCGGGATCAGCACCGGGTCCGCGTCCGGGAAGAGCGGCTCGCCGCGCGAATCGCGGGTCTGGGAGAGCGCCTCGATCTCCTCGGCGATGGCGCGCAGCTCGCTCGCGATCGTCGCGCGGTTGTCGGCGGAAAGCGTCTCGCTGGCGCCGGCGACCATCAGCTCCTGGGCACGGACGACGCCGGCGGAGAGGGCGCCGATCACGGTGTCGGCGCGGCTCGAAAGCGCGGCTGCGAAATCGAGGTTGGTCTTCCACGCCGCCTGATTGGCCTGGGCGCGGGCGAGGTCGGAGACGCGGGCGGCGCCGACCGGATCGTCCGACGGCGCCTGGATGCGCTTGCCGGTCGAGATTTCGGTCTGGCCGCGCTCGATGTCGCGGGCGAGCGCCGCCTGGCGGTTGATCTCGAGGGTGAGGCGGTAGCGCGTGCCGGTGATCATCGCGAAAAATCCTTCAGAACAGGTCGAGGATGGCGTTCACGGTCTCGCGCGCCACCTGGATGATGCGGGTCGCGCCGCCATAGGCCTGCTGGAAGCGCAGCAGTTCGGCGGCCTCCCGGTCGAGGTCGATGCCGGTCACTTCGTCGAGCGCGGCGAAGCCGAGGTCGCGCCACGAGGCCGCGGCGGCGGCTTCGGACTTGGCGACGGCGACGCTCTGTGCGTTGTCGGAGACGAGCGCGCCCCAGCGCGCCTCGAAGCCGCCCGGGCCGCGCATCGCGTCGAGGGCGAGGAGGTTCGAGTTCGGTACCCCGTCCGCCCCTCGCGCCGCGATCAGCGCGGGGTCGGAGACGGAGAGGCGCATCGAGGCGGCGCCGGCGGGGAGGGCGACGAGGTCCGCGCCGGGATTGCCGTTGCCATCGGTGCCGGCGGCCGACCAGGCGTTGATCCGGGCGGCGACGTCGCCGGCGAGGGCGTCGAGCGCCGCGCGCCGGTCGGCGGTGGCCGCGGCCATTTCGGTGAGTCCGGCGAGGCGCCCGCCGGTGGCCGGGAGCGGCATCGAGGTTCCGGCGACCGAGAGGTGGACCGCGATCCGCCCGTCCGCCGCCGTCGCCGTGGAGAGGTAGCCGGGGCCGGTGCCGGCGAGCAGCGACGTCGCCGCGGCGCCCGCCAGGTTCAGCGCCACCGTGCCGTCGCGCGCGACGCTGGCGACGATGTCGATGCGGGCGGCGATCTGGTCGACCAGCCGCTCGCGCTGGTCCTCGAGCGAGGCCCTGGCGGTGCTGCCCGCCGGGGCGACGCGGATCGTGCCGTTCAGCTCGTGCAGGGCGGCGAGGGCGCCGTTCACAGCCTCGACGTCGAGCTTCGTCGCGTCGGCGATGCCCGCGGCGACGCGGCCGAGGCCGTCGGCGGTCGTCCGGAAGGCGGAGGCGACGTTGCCGAGCGCGGTCAGCATCGCCGCCCGGCCCAGCCGGTCGTCCGGCGTCGCGGCGAGCGTGGCGCCGGCGTTGAAGAAGCCGGTCAGCGACTGGCCGATGCCGGCCGCGCCGTCGCCGAGCGCGCTTTCGATGTTGGTCAGCCATTGCTGGCGCACCGCGGCGCGGCCGTCGGCCGAGGCCGCGTAGCGCGCTTCGCTGGCGCGGAAGCTGTCCCAGGCGCGCTGGACGCCGACGGCGCTGACGCCGCCGAACAGGATCGAATCGCGGTAGACGGGGTCGGGGCTGGAGCCGCCGCCGTCCGCCTGGGAGAGCTTGATCGAGCGGCGGGCATAGCCCGGCGTCTCGGCATTGGCGACATTCTCGCCGACCGCCGCGAGCGCGCTGCGATAGGCGGAGACCGCCGAGGAGCCGATGTTGAGCAGGTCGCTCATTTGGCGGCCTCGTCCTTGACGCCGAACTGGGCGAGCAGCAGCTCGGCGATGCCGAAGCTGCCTTTTTCGGCCATCGTGTCGGCGAGGCGCGCATCGGCCATGTCGCGGAACTGGTCGGAGGCGGCGCTGCCGAGCAGGTCCTCGCCGAGCTTGGCCTGGCGCATCGCGCCGATCATCTGCCGCGCGAACACCGCCTCGAAGGCCTGCGCCGCCTGCTTGAGCTGCGCGCGCTTCGCATCGGCGGCGGCGCTGCCCGGCGCGGGCGCGCCGGCGGCGATGCCGGGGGAGGCGAGGGGGCCCATCACAGCACCACCAGTTCGGCGCGCAGCGCACCGGCCTGCTTCAGCGCTTCGAGGATGGCGACGAGGTCGGACGGCGCGGCGCCGATCGCGTTCACCGCCCGGACGATGTCCGACAGGTTGGCGCCCGGGTTGAAGTGGAACATCGGCGATCGGCTCTCGGTCACCTCGATCTCGCTCGCCGGCTCGATCGCGGTGCGGCCGCGCGAGAAGGGGGCGGGCTGGACCACGGCCGGATCCTCGCGCACCGAGACGGTGAGGCGGCCGTGGCTGACCGCGGCGGGGCTGATCCGCACCGCGCCGTTGATGACGACGGTGCCGGTCCGCGCATTGACGATCACCCGCGCCGCGGCGTCGGCGGGGTTCACCTCGATATTCTCGATCTGGCTCATCATCGCGGTGCGCGTCTCGGCGCCGAACGGGGCCTCGATGGTGATGGCGACGCCGTCGACGGCGCGGGCGATCGGCCGGCCGAAGCTGGTGTTGATCGCGTCGGCGACGCGGCGGGCGGTGGTGAAATCGGCATCGACCAGGTTGAAGGTGAGGTGCGGCGAGGTCGCGAAACCCGCGTCCACCGCCCGCTCCACCGTCGCGCCGCCCGGGATGCGGCCGGCCGACGGCACGTTGACCGACACCTGCGAGCCGTCCTGCGCCGAAACGCCGAGGCCGCCGACCACCAGGTTGCCCTGCGCCATCGCATAGATCTGGTTGTCCGCGCCGCGCAGCGGCGAGAGGATCAGCGTGCCGCCGCGAAGGGACTTGGCGCGGCCGATCGCCGAGACGGTGACGTCCATGCGCTGGCCGGGGCGGGCGAAGGCGGGGAGCTCCGCCGTCACCATCACCGCCGCCGCATTCTTCAGCGCCGGGTTCACGCCGGGCGGCAGCGTCATGCCGAAGCGCGAGGCGACGCCGTTCATGCCCTGGGTCGCATATTCGAGATTGTCGTCGCCCGTGCCGGCGAGGCCGACGACGATGCCGTAGCCGATCAGCTGGTTCGGGCGGACGCTCTGGAAGGTGCCGAGATCCTTGATGCGCGTCGCCTGCGCCGGCGATGCGGCGGCGAAGGCGGCGACCAGCGCGAAGGCGGCGAGGATGCGGTTCAGCATGTCAGGTCCTCAAAACGGGCTCAGCATCGAGAAGAAGCGCTGCAGCCAGCCCTGGCGGCTGGACCGCGCGATCGCGCCCTTGCCGGAATAGCCGATGCGGGCGTCCGCGATGCGGGTGGAGGGAACGCGGTTGTCGGGGCCGATGTCGGCGGCGCGGACGATGCCCGAGACGTGGATGAACTCGTCGCCGCGGTTGATCCGCACCTGCTTGCGGCCGCGCACCAGCATGGTGCCGTTCGGATAGACCTCGGCGACGGTGACGCTGATCTCGCCGAACAGGGCATTGGACTGGGTCGCCTCGCCGCGGCCCGAAAACTCACTGCCGCCGCCCATCGAGACGTCGCTCGGGCTGAAGAAGGAGAGGGGGCCCGTGGTCGGCGGCGTCAGGCCGATGCTGCCGCTGCGGTCGGTGGTGGCGCCGTTCGACTTGCGCGCCTGGGTGCGCTCGACCAGCACGATGGTGAGCACGTCGCCGACCGATCCGGCGCGCTGGCCGAAGGTGAGTGGCGAATAGCCCTGGCTGGCCTGGAAGATCGCGCCGTTCGCCTCCGGAGCCGGCGGCGCGACCGGATAGCTCGGCGCGTAGACCGGCTCCTGCTCCTCCTTCTTGCCGTTGGCGAGCAGGAGGAGGGCGGCGGCGGTGAGGAGGAGCGGCTTCATCGTCACAGCTGCTGGTTGGCGTTGCGGAGCATCTCGTCGGTGGCCGCGACCATCTTCGCGTTCACCTCGTAGGCGCGCTGGGTCTCGATCATGTCGACCAGCTCCTGGACGACGTTGACGTTGGAGCCTTCGAGCGCGCCCTGGCGGATCGCGCCGCGGCCCTCGAGCGCGGCCGGGCCGACCTGCGCCGCGCCGCTCGCCGCCGTCTCGGCATAGAGATTGCCGCCCAGCGCCTGCAGGCCCGACGGGTTGACGAAGCGGGCGATCTCGATCTTGCCGGCTTCGGTCGCTTCGGTCTGGCCGGCCATGGTGACGCTGACCGTGCCGTCGGTGCCGATGGTGACGGAGGTCGCGCCTTCCGGGATCTGGATCTCGGGCTGGAGCGGCAGGCCCTCGGCGGTGACGAGCTTGCCTTCCGAAGACTGCTGGAAGTTGCCGGCGCGGGTATAGGCGGTGGTGCCGTCCGGCCGGGTGACCTGGAAGAAGCCCTCGCCCTCGATGGCGAGGTCGAACGGATTGTCGGTCGTGTTGAGCGCGCCCTGGCTGTTGACCCGGGCGGTGCCGATCATCTGCACGCCGCTGCCCAGCGACAGGCCGGTGGCATATTGGTGCTCACCCGCCGCGGTGGCGCCGGCGGCGGTCAGCGTCTGGTAGGCGAGGGTCTCGAATTCGGCGCGGTCGCGCTTGAACCCGGTGGTGTTCACGTTCGCCAGGTTGTTGGCGATGACGCGCATCCGGGTCGACTGGGCGTCGAGGCCGGTGCGGGCGACGTGGAGAGCGGCGTTGGACATGATCCTGCTCCTTTCGAAAAGCTAGCTCGGCAGCCGCATCAGGTCGGCGGCGGAGGTGTCGATTTCGTTGGCGGTGGAAATGAGCTTCAATTGCGTGTCCCAGGCGCGGCCGGCCTCGATCATGTCGATCAGCGCGGTGGTCACCTGCACGTTCGATCCTTCGAGGCTCCTGGGCGTCACCCGCGCCTGCGGGTCGGCCGGAAGGATGCCGTCGTTGGGCACCCGGAAGAGGCCGTCCGTGCCCTTGAGCACCTGCGATCCGGCCGGCGTCGCGAGCTTCAGCCGGTCGACCTGCTGCGAGACGTTGGGGTCGCCGCCGGCCGGCACGATCCAGATCGCCCCGTCGCGGTCGATCCGCATCGAATCGACCGGAGGCAAGGTGATCGGGCCGCCTTCGCCGAGGACGGGGTGGCCGTCGCCGGTGGTCATCAGCCCGCTGTCGGTGAGCTTGAGGTCGCCGCGGCGGGTATAGGCCTCGTCGCCGTTCCTCGCCTGCACCGCGAGGAGGGCATCGCCCTCCAGCGCGATGTCGAGGTCGCGGCCGGTCTCGCTCACCGCGCCCTGCTGCATGTCGGCGGCGAGCACTTCCTGCGAGGATTGCGCCCGCGCCTCGAAGCCGGCGCCGCGCAGCCACAGCGACTGGGCGGACGAGATCTCCGCCCGGAAGCCGGTGGTGTTGGCGTTGGCGAGATTGTTCGCCGTCGCCGTCTGCCGCGCCATCGCGCCGCGAAGGGCGGAGAGGGAGGTGTGAACGAGCCGGTCCATGGCGTGGCTTAGCTCCGCAGGTTCATGATCGACTGGGTCATCGCGTTGGCGGTTTCGATCGCCTTGGCGTTGGCCTGGAAGTTGCGCTGGGCCGAGATCAGCGAGACGAGCTCCTCGGTGATGTCGACGTTGGCGCGCTCGAGCGTGCCGGACTGGATGCGCCCGAGGCCGTCCGAACCGGCGGTGCCGACGATGGCGGGGCCGCTGTCTCCGGTGACCGTCCAGCGCCCGTCGCCCTGCTGGCGAAGGCCGGCCGGGTTGGAGAAATTGGCGACCAGCAATTTGCCCAGGCCCTGGGTGCTGCCGTCCGAGAAGGTGGCGGTGACGAGGCCGTCGGCGCCGATCGACACGTCGTTCAGCTTGGCCGAGGCGATGCCGTTCTGCTCGAGGCTGCCGACGCTGAATGTGCCCGAGCTCTGCTGGGTCGCTGCGCCGAAATCGAGGCTGATCGCGAGCGGGGCCGAGGCGCCGCCCGGCTGCACCGTGTCGAGCGGCTGCGGGCCGGTCGGCGAGACGAGCGCGCCGGCGGCGTCGAAGCGCAGCTCGATCGGCGTCGCGCTGGCCGATTCGTTGCCGAGGAAGGTGTGGACTTCCCAGCGATTGTCGGCGTCGCCGGCCGTGGTCGACTGGGTGCGCACGAAATAGAGCGTCGCCGGAATGGCGTTGCCGGCGCTGTCGTAGACCGTGGTCTGCTGCGAATAATTGTAGCTGTTCGGGTCCATCCGGTCGAACGCATAGGGGCTGGCCGCGCTGTAGACCGGGCGGTCGGCCGGCTTGTCGGCGCTGCCCGGCAGGCTGACCGACAGGTTCATCAGGCTGGTCGCGCGCGGCGTGCCGGAGGTCAGCGGAATCTGCAGGTTGCGCGCCGCGGCGAGGCTGGTCGCGGTGACGTTGCCTTCCTCGTCCACGGGCAGCATCTGCACGTAGGAGCCGTTCGAATCGACGAGGTAGCGGTCGGCGTCGATCTGCAGCGAGCCGTTGCGGGTGAAGTGGGTGGTGCCGCCGGTGAGGTCCGTGCGGGTCACGAAGAAGCCGGCGCCGCTGATCGCAAGGTCGAGCTCGCGCGAGGAGGATTCGAAGCCGCCCTGGGTGAATTGCTGCTCGATGCCCTTGAGCCGCGTGCCCTGGCCCGCCGTGGTCGACGAGGCCGGCATGATGTCGCCGAACTGGGCGCGGCTGCGCTTGAAGCCGTAGGAGCCGACATTGGCGATGTTGTTGGAGACGGTGGAGAGGTCGGTCTGCGCGCCGCGCAGGCCCGAAAGCGAGGTGTAGAAGGACATCGGATTTGCTCCTGTTCGAAGAGGGTCAGGCGAGGCGGAGGGCGGCTTCGGGCGCGAGCAGCCCCAGGCCGGTGACGAGGCGGCTGGCGCCGCCGCTGGCGGGCGACTGGATGCCGCCGATCGAGGTCCAGGTGGCGGTGGCCGGGGTGAAGGCGGTGCCGTCCTTCGTCGCCGAGACGACGAGGCGGAGCGGCCCGCCCGCGGCGGTCTCCCCGGCGGCGTTGCGGCCGTCCCAGGCGAAGGGAACGGCGCCCGCCTGCTGGGCGCCGAGCGCCTGGCTGTGGACCACCGCGCCATTGGCGTCGACCAGGCTGACGGTGACGGCGTCGGCGCCTTCGGGAAGGGCGATCTCGCCGGCATAGCTGCCGTCGCGCAGCGGGGTCGCGACGTCGGCCTCGACCAGCATCGACTTGCCGATCCAGCCGGCGGCGTCGGACAGGCGGCTCGGCCCGAGCGAGGCGGCGATCGCCTTCAGGCTCGCATTCATCTCGGCGATGCCGGCGACCTGGCTGAACTGCGCCATCTGGGCGACCATCTGGGTGTTGTCGACCGGGTTGAACGGGTCCTGGGTGGTGAGCTGGGTCGTCATCAGCCGCAGGAAGGCGGTCTGGTCGAGCCCGGCGGCCGGGTTCGATCCGGCCGGGGCGGGCGCCGATGCGCCGCCGGCGATGGTGTTGACGGTCGTCATTGTCCGAGCCTCAAGGTGTCGAGGGTGAGGGTCTTGGCGGTCTGGAGGACCTGCACGTTGTTCTGATACTGTCGCGCCGTCTCGACCATCTCGATCAGCTCGGCGGCCGGATCGACGCCCGCTTCCCAGATGTCGCCATTCTCGTCGGCGAGCGGGTGGTCCGGGGCGTGGCGCCTGGTCGGCTCGATGTCGGCGCGCACCACCCGGTCGACGGCGACGGTGGCGACGCCCGGCCGGTCCTCGACGGTGCGGAACACCGGCTTCAGCGCCTGGAATGCGCCTTCGCGCGTCCCGGACACCGCGCCGGCATTGGCGAGGTTCGAGGCGGTGGTGTTGAGGCGAAGGAGCTGCGCCGACATGGCGCGGCCCGAAATGTCGAAGACCGAAAGCGGCTTTTCCATTGTCATTCTCCCTTGAGCGCGCGCTTCAGCGTGCCGATGCGCCCTTCGAGGAAGGACAAGGTGGTGCGGTACTGGACCGCATTTTCGGCGAAGAGGGTCTGCTCGGTGGAGAGCTCCACCGTATTGCCGTCGAGCGAGGGGGTGATCGGCACGCGGTAGGCCACCGCCTCCGAGGCGGCGCGGCCGGTGCTGTAGCCCTTGCCGGCCAGATCGAGCGCCCGGTCGAAATCGATGTCGCGCGCCTTGTATCCCGGCGTCGCGGCGTTCGCGATGTTGGAGGCGAGCAGCGACAGGCGCTGCGAACGCAGCGCCAGCGCCGTCCCGTGCACTCCGAAAATGCTCTCGCCCTTGCTCATGGCGAAACTCCTCTAAAGTTCTGCCCCCTCCCGCCGTAATCGTGACGGGGTGAGGGCGGTCCGCCGGTTCACTGCAACGGCCGTGCCAATTCGTGCCGAAGCATCGAAGCGGCCCCTCTTTCCCCTCAGGCGGCGCCACGGGCGGCAAGATCTTGCCGGCCGGGCGGCAAAATCTTGCCGGTCGGAGGCGAAGGACGATGCTGGGTCAGTGGGAGCGGTTGTTCGATGCGACGTCGCTCCTGCTCGTCGCCGGCGGCACC
>JBKBVA010000058.1:0-11164 GCA_046289665.1 Allosphingosinicella sp. | reverse complement strand
ACGGCATCGCCGAGGCCGAGGCGGTCCAGCGGCTCCAGCTGCAGCAGGAGGTGACGGCGCTCGCGACCGAATTGCGGGGCGAATCGGATCCGGCCTTCGGCGGCATCTGGATCGAGCATGCGCCGGTGTTCAAGATCGTCGTCGCCTTTGCCGATCAGAAGGACCGGCAGGCGCTGCGGGAAAGCATCGCCCCGAATCTGCGACGCTACGTCCAGATCATCCACCGGCCGCGCTCGGACCGCGACATCTCCGCGCAGCTCGACCAGCTTACGGCGGCGATCTCGGCGGCGAACATCCCCTATACGAGCGGCTACACCGTCCAGGCCGGCAAATTCTTCGTCGCCGTCGAGAGCCGGGAGCATGCGCAGCAGGTGCGCGCGCTGATCCCGCCCGCGCTGCGCGGCGACGTGGAGGTCCGCGTCGAGCCTATCCCGAGACCGCAGCAGACGGTCACCGGCGTCCAGCCGGGCGATTACATCTACGCCGGCTTCATGCACTATCAGAACAACAATCCCGTCACCCCCGGCTGCACCTGGGCCTATGCGGTGCGCTACGGCAGCTCGAACCTCCCGGGCATCCTCACCGCCTCCCATTGTCCCGGGGCGTTCTACTATAACGGCCACTGGATCAATCTGGGCACGCCCGTCGTCAACAAGAACGATCCCAACACCAAGTACGACTACAAGGTGCATGCGACCACGGGGCTGACGCAGGGCCCGTGGGTCTATTTCGAAGACAAGAACTCGATCCCGGAATTCCCGGCGTCGGGCTATTTCAAGGTGACGGGGACACTCGGCTATCACGGCCAGACCGTCGGGATGGTGATGTGCAAGAGCGGGCGGGTCACCGGCATCACCTGCGGCGAGATCACCCATGGCTGGTACACCTATAACGGAGCCAAGGGGTGGATCGAGGTCGGCAACACGAAGCAGGCCGATCTCAGCGACGGCGGCGACAGCGGCGGCCCGTGGTTCGTCTATCCCGGCACGTCGACCAATATCACTGCGGTCGGGATTCACACGGCCGGCACGCCGGACTGCACCGGGCCCACCTGCAAGGCCGTCTACATGCCGATCGACTATATCGACGACCACATCCCGGTATCTGTGGTGCTGGGGGCGCCCTGAGGCGCGGCGTCTGGCTTAGGCCTCGCCCAGGCCGAGGCGCGCTTCCACCTCCGCCTTGTTCTCGGCGGCGTGGCGCGCCTCGAAGGCGGTGGGGTCGGCGCCCCAGGCGGTCGGCAGCAGGTTGAGCTGCAGCAAAGCCGCGGTCAGGGCGAAGGCGACGGCGGAACTGGTCAAGGCGGATTTCATCGCACTGCTCCTCGTGTTGGAGCCGGACTAGCTGCCCCGTGTCGCGCCACCATGTCGCGGGCGCGGGAGAAGTGTTTCAATTGTGTCGGCCCCGCCTGCAGCGCCTCGGCCCAGCCCGGCTCGCCGCCCTCGCCGTCGCGGATGCGCTGGAACCGGAAGGCGGCGGCCACCGCCGAGACGACCGGCAGGGCCAGGATCAGCAGCAGGAGGAAGAGGATCGGGGCCATCCTTGCTCTCCTCAGGCGACGAGCCCGGCGCCCTGCAGCTGCACGAACAGCAGCAGCAGGGTGGCGAGCACGGTGCCGGCCGAACCGGCGCAAAGGCGGGTGGTGTTCATCGCGAAAGCTCCTTGTCGACGTCCGAATAGACGCCGCATGCGACCCGCTGATGTCGCGCCGGCGCGATGCGTGTTTCAGTTGTTACGGCGGCGGCCCGTCTCGCGCCCGGATACGCAGGCGGTACTGCGGTGTTCGCCGCATAGTCAGGTTAATCAGTTGGTTACGCGCGCTCGTCCATTGCCGGCCGGGGCAGTGATTTTTTCCGTGGGGCGGTGCCTTCTTTGCCGGTGCCGCTGGCGGGTCGCAGGGGCTGCGGCGCGCCGGCATCGATGACGGGGTGAGTGGTTTAGTTCCGCGGAGGGGATCCGGGTGCCGTTTTCGACCGATGTAGACGTGCGTTCATTGAAGGCGGGGAGCGTGTGGCGCCGTCTGTGCCGCGTTCTCGCCAGGTTCAAGCTCGAGGCGGTGGTGAGCGTCCTGGTGGCGCTGACCGTCCTCGGCATCGCCTACGAGGAGGAGATCCTCCGCCGCGAGATCGTGATCCTGCCGGGGCAGAGCGGGTTCACGCCTTACTGGTACGGCGACGAGGCGCTCGGGGGCGGCTCGTCGGTCGCCGCGGAGCCGGGGGCGCCGCTCGCCTGGACCTGCACCCTCGGTGCCGGCTACGAATATCCGTTCTGCGGCTACGGCCTTCTGTTCAACGATGGCGTCGCGGTCACGCGCGGCATCGATCTCAGCCGCTTCGATCGCCTCACCCTCTCACTCACCTATGACGGGCCGGCCGAGCCGCTGCGGCTGCAGCTCAAGAATCACGATCCGCGCTACAGCAAGCCCGGCCGCAGCGAGACCGACAAGTCGAACAAGGTCGACGTCGACATGGCGCCCGGGCGGCGGACGCTCGAGGTGCCGCTTGCCGACTTCACCGTCGCCGAATGGTGGCTGAACGAGAACCGGGTCGATCCGGAGCTCAGCCATCCGCAGTTCGACAACATCGTCGCGATGGAGATCGTCAGCGGTCCCGGGGCCCGGCTCGGGGAGCGGACCGTCGCCGTCCACTCGATCGCCTATGAAGGCCGCGCGATGACGCAGGCCGAATGGTATATGGCGATCTTCGGCTGCTGGGGCCTGTTCGTCCTGTCCCTGCTCCTCTACCGGCGGCGGCAGGCGGAGGCCTTCGCCGCGGCGCTGACCGAGCAGTCGCGCAAAACGCTCGATTCGATCCCGCAGATGGTCTGGTCGATGGGCGACGACGGATCGGAATATTATAACAGCCAGTGGGGCGAGTTCACCGGGGTCGCGCCCGAAGACGTCGACGCGCTGCGCCGGATGGACCTCGTCCACCCGGAAGACCGCGAGCGGGCCGCGCAGGCGTGGAAGCGCAGCTTCTCCGAGGGAACGCCCTACGAGGCCCAGTACCGCATCCAGCACCGCGACGGCGGCTATCGCTGGGTGCTGAGCCGCGGCCTTCCCGAGCGCGACGCGGCCGGCAAGGTGGTGCGCTGGTACGGCACCTGCACCGACGTTCACGACCAGGTTCTCGCCACCCAGGCCCTCGACGCCGCCGAACGGCTCAACCGGGGCATCATCGACGCGCTGCCCGATGCGGTGCTGCTGCTCGACCTCGACGGGACCTGCGTGTTCGCCAACCGGCCGGCGGCGGAAGGCTACGGCCTCGCCGCGCCGGAGCAGCTGCTCGGCAAGCATCTGTTCCACCGGATGCCGGCGGCGATGCGGCCCGCCGCCGAATCGGCGCTGGCCACGGCGCAGCGCGGCCGGTTCCGGCGGGTGACGGTGCTCGGCGCCGATAATCGCTGGTGGGACAGCGTCGTCGCGCCGGTGCTCGACGCGGGCGGCAACCTGCTGCGCATCGTCGTCGCGGCCCGCGACGTCACCGAGCAGAAGCAGGCCGAAGAGAAAGCGCGCTGGAGCGCCAATCACGACAGCCTGACCGGCCTTCCCAACCGCTCGGTGCTGCAGGACCGCATCGACCGCGCCATCCTCAAGGCCCAGGCCGACGGCAGCGCCTTCACCCTGCTGCTGATCGACGTCGACGAGTTCAAGCGGATCAACGACACGGCGGGCCACGATGCCGGCGACGCCCTGCTGTGCACCTTCGCCGAGCGGCTCCGCGCGTCGGTTCGCGCCTCGGACACGGTCGCGCGGCTCGGCGGCGACGAATTTGCGGTGCTGCTGCGCGGCGTCGGGACGGATGCGGCGGCGCGCGCGGCCGTCGACGGCATCCTCGCCGCGCTTCGGCAGCCTTATGTCCATGCCGGCCGCATCTTCGATTGCGACGCCAGCATCGGCGCGGCGGTGTTCGGCCTCCACGGCACCGGCCGCACGGAGCTGCTCAAGAATGCCGACGTCGCCCTCTATGCCGCCAAGAATGCCGGAAAGGGGAATCTGCAGCTCTTCGCACCGGAGATGCGCAACGAGATCCAGAAGCACGCGTCGATGATCGCGCTGGCCAAGGACGCGCTGAAGTCGCGCCGGATCCTGCCTTACTACCAGCCGAAGATCGACCTGCGGACCGGCCGGATCGAGGGCTTCGAGGCGTTGCTCAGGTGGCGGGATCCCCAGAAGGGCGTGCAGCTGCCGGGCGTGATCGCCGCCGCCTTCGAGGACCTGAGTGTCGCCGCCGAGATCAGCGACCGGATGGTCGAAGGAGTCATCGCCGACGTCCGCGAGTGGCGCCGGCGCGGTGTTCCGTTCGGCCACGTCGCGATCAACGCGGCCGCGGCCGAGTTCCGCCGCGGCGACTTCGCCGACCGGCTGCTCGAGCGGCTGCACGCGGGTTCCGTGCCGGTCGAGGCGATCCAGCTCGAGATCACCGAGACGGTGTTCCTCGGCCGCGGCGCCGAATGCGTCGAGCAGGCGCTCAAGGCGCTGAGCGCGGCCGGCATCAAGATCGCCCTCGACGATTTCGGCACAGGCTACGCCTCGCTCTCGCACCTCAAGCAGTTCCCGGTCGACATCATCAAGATCGACCAGTCGTTCGTCCGCGGCGTGGAGGAGGAAGGCGACAACGCCTCGATCATCGACGCGGTGATCAACCTCGCCGGGAGCCTCGGCATCGAGGTCGTCGCCGAGGGGATCGAGACGGAGGCGCAGCAGCGCTTCCTGGTCGAGCGGGGCTGCGACTACGGCCAGGGCTTCCTCTATTCGCCGGCCGTGCCGCCGGCCGAGGCGGCGGCGCTGGCGCGGGCGCTCGGCGGCCCGGCGCTTGGGGGGGTGCGGGCGGTTGCCTGAGCCCCGGGCCGCGGCCGCGGCCCCCTTGACCCGGCGGCGCTTCGGCCCTAGATAGCGCCCCTCACCACAGCTCCTCGGAACAGGTCCCGCCGTCGCGCAGCGGGGTCAACGCATTGATGGGCTGGGGTTTCACAAGACGCCATCAGCTGCCATTCCGCCCTTGGAATGCGCGGCTTTTTGCGTCTTCTGCCGCGCCCGACCCTGCCGAGAGCCCTAGCGGGCACCGGCCCGAATCGCCCCCCTGAGGGGCCGCAGACGAAGGCGACACGAACCTTATGGCGACCACCGCTCCCCAGGCTCCGGAAAACCGGTCCACCGAGACCCGCTCCACGGCCTCCAAGCGCATCCGCAAGATCTTCGGCAACATCCACGAAGTGTCGGAGATGCCGAACCTCATCGAGGTGCAGCGCGACAGCTACGAGCAGTTCCTGCGCTCGCGTCCCCAGGACGGCTACGTCTCCGGCCTCGAGAAGACCTTGCGCTCGGTGTTCCCGATCCGCGACTTCGCCGGCACCGCCGAGCTCGACTTCGTCCATTACGAACTCGAGGATCCCAAGTACGACACCGACGAGTGCCGCCAGCGCGGCATGACCTATGCGGCGCCGATGCGCGTGACGCTCCGCCTCATCGTGTTTGAGGTCGATCCCGATACCGAAACCCGCTCCGTCCTCGATATCAAGGAGCAGGACGTCTACATGGGCGACATGCCGCTGATGACGAAGAACGGCACGTTCATCGTCAACGGCACCGAGCGCGTCATCGTCAGCCAGATGCACCGTTCGCCGGGCGTGCTCTTCGACCACGACCGCGGCAAGACCCATGCGTCGGGCAAGTATCTCTTCGCCGCCCGCGTCATCCCCTATCGCGGCTCCTGGCTCGATTTCGAGTTCGACGCCAAGGACATCGTCAATGTCCGCATCGATAGGAAGCGCAAGCTGCCGGTGACGGCCCTGCTCCACGCGCTCGACATGAGCTCGGAAGAGATCCTCAACACCTTCTACGACCGCGTCACCTTCGTGCGCGGCAAGAACGGCTGGGCGATCCCCTATGTCGCCGAGAATTGGCGCGGCCAGAAGCCGACCTTCGACGTCGTCGACGGCGACACCGGCGAGGTCGTGTTCGCGGCCGGCCAGAAGGTCACGCCGCGCGCCGCCAACAAGGCCGCCAAGGACGGGCTGAAGCAGCTCGTCATCCCGACCGAGGAAATCTTCGGCCGCTACAGCGCCTACGACCTGATCAACGAGAAGACCGGCGAGATCTACGTCGAGGCGGGCGACGAGATCAGCCCCGAAAATCTCGAGAAGCTCGACAAGGCCGGCATCGACCGGATCGAGCTGCTCGACATCGATCACGTCTCGACCGGCGCGTGGATCCGCAACACGCTCAAGGCCGACAAGGCCGAGGACCGCGACCAGGCGCTGGCCGACATCTACCGCGTGATGCGCCCGGGCGAGCCGCCGACCAAGGAGACCGCCGAGGCGCTCTTCGCCGGCCTGTTCTTCGATCCGGAGCGCTACGACCTCTCCGCCGTCGGCCGCGTGAAGCTGAACATGCGCCTCGACCTCGACGTAGAGGACACGGTGACGACGCTCCGCAAGGAAGACATCGTCGCGGTGGTGAAGACGCTCGTCGGTCTGAAGGACGGCAAGGGCGAGATCGACGACATCGACAATCTCGGCAACCGCCGCGTCCGTTCGGTCGGCGAACTGCTCGAGAACCAGTACCGCGTCGGCCTGCTCCGCATGGAGCGCGCCGTGAAGGAGCGGATGTCGAGCGTCGACGTGTCGACGGTGATGCCGAACGACCTCATCAACGCCAAGCCGGCGGTCGCCGCGGTGCGCGAATTCTTCGGCTCCTCGCAGCTGTCGCAGTTCATGGACCAGACCAACCCGCTGTCCGAAGTGACCCACAAGCGCCGCGTGTCGGCGCTCGGGCCGGGCGGTCTCACCCGCGAGCGCGCGGGCTTCGAGGTTCGCGACGTCCACCCGACCCATTACGGCCGCATCTGCCCGATCGAGACGCCGGAAGGCCCGAACATCGGCCTCATCAACTCGCTCGCCAGCTTCAGCCGGGTGAACAAGTACGGCTTCATCGAGACGCCGTACCGCAAGGTCATCGACGGCAAGGTGACCGACGAGGTCGTCTACCTCTCCGCCATGGAAGAGGCCAAGCACACGATCGCGCAGGCGAACGCGGAGCTGACCGAGGAAGGCGGGTTCGCCGAGGAGATCGTCTCCTCGCGCCAGAACGGCGACTTCCTGATGGCGCCGCGCGACACCATCACGCTGATGGACGTCAGCCCCAAGCAGCTCGTCTCGGTCGCCGCCTCGCTCATTCCGTTCCTCGAGAATGACGACGCCAACCGCGCGCTGATGGGATCGAACATGCAGCGCCAGGCGGTGCCGCTGATCCGTGCCGAGGCGCCGTTCGTCGGCACCGGCATGGAATATACGGTGGCCCGCGATTCCGGCGCCGCCATCGCCGCGCGGCGGACCGGCGTCGTCGACCAGGTCGACGCCACCCGCATCGTCGTGCGCGCGACCGAGGACGTCGAGGCCGGCAAGTCGGGCGTCGACATCTACACGCTGATGAAGTTCCAGCGCTCCAACCAGAACACCTGCATCAACCAGCGTCCCCTGGTGAAGGTGGGCGATCTGGTGCGCCAGGGCGACGTCATCGCCGACGGCCCGTCGACCGAAATGGGCGAGCTCGCGCTGGGCCGGAACGTGCTCGTCGCGTTCATGCCGTGGAACGGCTACAACTTCGAGGACTCGATCCTCATCTCCGAGCGGATCGTGAAGGACGACGTCTTCACCTCGATCCACATCGAAGAGTTCGAAGTGATGGCCCGCGACACCAAGCTCGGGCCGGAGGACATCACCCGCGACATCCCGAACGTCGGCGAGGAGGCCCTGCGCAACCTCGACGAGGCCGGCATCGTCTATATCGGCGCCGAAGTGGAGCCGGGCGACATCCTGTGCGGCAAGATCACGCCGAAGGGCGAAAGCCCGATGACGCCCGAGGAAAAGCTGCTCCGCGCCATCTTCGGCGAAAAGGCGTCGGACGTGCGCGACACCTCGCTGCGGCTGCCGCCGGGCGTCTCCGGCACGGTGGTCGAGGTCCGCGTCTTCAACCGCCACGGCATCGACATCGACGACCGCACCCGCGCCATCCAGGCCGAGGAGAAGGATCGTCTGCGCAAGGACGCCGAGGACGAGCGCGCCATCCTGAAGCGCTCTTCCTACACGCGCCTGCGCGAGATGCTGACCGGCCAGACCGCCACCGCGGCGCCCAAGGGCGTCAAGAAGGGCGCGGTCATCGACGAGGCGACCCTCGACTCGGTCGAGAAGCACGAATGGTGGAAGTTCGCCGTCAAGGACGACAAGGTCCAGGCCGATCTCGAAGCCGTCCGCGCCCAGTATGAGGAAGCCGAGGGCGTGATCCGCCGCCGGCTCGAGGACCGCATCGAGAAGCTCGAGCGCGGCGACGAGCTGCCGCCGGGCGTGCTGAAGATGGTCAAGGTGTTCGTCGCGGTGAAGCGCAAGCTGCAGCCGGGCGACAAGATGGCCGGCCGCCACGGCAACAAGGGCGTGATCAGCCGCATCCTGCCGATCGAGGACATGCCGTTCCTCGAGGACGGGACGCATGCCGACATCGTGCTCAACCCGCTGGGCGTGCCCTCGCGCATGAACGTCGGGCAGATCTTCGAGACCCACCTCGGCTGGGCCGCGCGCGGCCTCGGCAAGCAGATCGGCGAGATGCTGGAAGGCATTCGCGATCGCGGCGAGGGCTTCGAAGGCAAGAACGTCGCCGAGATCCGCGCCAAGCTGAAGGACGTCTACGGCGAGCATTATGATGCCGAGATCGACGCCCGCAGCGACGAGGAGGTGATGGAGTTGGCCTCCAACCTGGTCGGCGGCGTGCCGATGGGCACCCCGGTGTTCGACGGCGCCCGCGAGGCGGACGTGTCGGCGATGCTGGAGAAAGCGGGGCTCGACCAGTCCGGGCAGGTCACGCTCTTCGACGGCCGCACCGGGGAGGCGTTCGACCGCAAGGTGACCGTGGGCTACATCTACATGCTGAAGCTCCACCACCTCGTCGACGACAAGATCCACGCGCGCTCGATCGGGCCGTACAGCCTCGTCACCCAGCAGCCGCTGGGCGGCAAGGCGCAGTTCGGCGGCCAGCGTTTCGGCGAGATGGAGGTCTGGGCGCTCCAGGCCTACGGCGCCGCCTACACGCTGCAGGAGATGCTGACAGTGAAGTCGGACGACGTGATCGGCCGCACCAAGGTCTACGAGGCGATCGTCAAGGGCGACGACACGTTCGAGGCCGGCATCCCGGAGAGCTTCAACGTGCTCGTCAAGGAAATGCGCTCGCTCGGCCTCAACGTCGAGCTGAACAGCATCCAGGACGACGACGGGCTCGCGGAAGCGGCGGAGTAACGGGCGCGAAGCGCCGGGTGAGGGTTCGCCGCGTGGCGTTCCCTCACCCTCCCACCGCCTGACGGCGGCGGGTCCCTCCCTCTCCCGCAAGGGGAGAGGGGCAGAATTTTGAGAAGGGTTCGACCTAAAATGAACGAACTGACCAACTTCGCCAATCCGGTCGCCAAGCCGGAAACGTTCGACATGATCAAGATCGGCATCGCTTCGCCGGAGCGGATCCGCAGCTGGTCGTTCGGCGAGATCAAGAAGCCCGAGACCATCAACTACCGCACGTTCAAGCCCGAGCGGGACGGGCTGTTCTGCGCGCGCATCTTCGGTCCGATCAAGGATTACGAGTGCCTGTGCGGCAAGTACAAGCGGATGAAGTACAAGGGCATCGTCTGCGAGAAGTGCGGCGTCGAGGTCACCGTCTCGAAGGTCCGCCGCGAGCGGATGGGCCATATCGAGCTCGCCGCGCCGGTCGCCCACATCTGGTTCCTGAAGTCGCTGCCGAGCCGCATCGGCCTGCTGCTCGACATGCAGCTCAAGCAGCTCGAGCGCGTGCTCTATTTCGAGAGCTACATCGTCACCGAGCCGGGCCTCACCCCGCTCGAAAAGTACCAGCTCCTCACCGAGGATGAGCTGCTCTCCGCCCAGGACGAATATGGCGAGGACGCCTTCTCCGCCGGCATCGGCGCCGAGGCGGTGAAGCAGATGCTGAACGACCTCGATCTCGAGGGCGAGAAGGAGACGCTTCTCAAGGAGCTGGCCGAGACCAAGTCGGAGCTGAAGCCCAAGAAGATCATCAAGCGCCTGAAGGTCGTCGAGAGCTTCCTCGAATCCGGCAACCGTCCGGAGTGGATGATCCTCGAGGTCATCCCCGTGATCCCGCCCGAGCTGCGCCCGCTGGTGCCGCTGGACGGCGGCCGCTTCGCGACGTCGGATCTCAACGACCTCTACCGCCGCGTCATCAACCGCAACAACCGCCTGAAGCGGCTGATGGAGCTGCGCGCGCCGGACATCATCGTGCGCAACGAGAAGCGCATGCTGCAGGAAGCCGTCGACGCCCTGTTCGACAACGGCCGCCGCGGCCGCACCATCACGGGTGCCAACAAGCGTCCGCTCAAGTCGCTGTCCGACATGCTCAAGGGCAAGCAGGGCCGCTTCCGCCAGAACCTGCTCGGGAAGCGCGTCGACTATTCGGGCCGTTCGGTCATCGTTACCGGTCCGGAGCTCAAGCTCCACCAGTGCGGCCTGCCGAAGAAGATGGCGCTCGAGCTGTTCAAGCCGTTCATCTATGCCCGCCTCGACGCCAAGGGTCTGTCGATGACCCTGAAGCAGGCCAAGAAGTGGGTCGAGAAGGAGCGCAAGGAAGTCTGGGACATCCTCGACGAGGTGATCCGCGAGCATCCGGTGATGCTGAACCGCGCGCCGACGCTTCACCGCCTCGGCATCCAGGCGTTCGAGCCGGTGCTGATCGAGGGCAAGGCGATCCAGCTGCACCCGCTGGTCTGCTCGGCCTTCAACGCCGACTTCGACGGCGACCAGATGGCCGTGCACGTTCCGCTGAGCCTCGAGGCGCAGCTGGAATGCCGCGTGCTGATGATGTCGACCAACAACATCCTCTCGCCCGCCAACGGCAAGCCGATCATCGTGCCTTCGCAGGACATGGTGCTGGGCCTCTATTACCTGTCGCTGGAGCGCGAGGGCGAGCCGGGCGAAGGCATGCTGCTCGCCGACATGACGGAAGTGCACCAGGCGCTGAACGCCAAGGCGGTCACGCTGCACACCAAGATCGTCAGCCGCGTCCCGCAGACCGACGAGCAGGGCAACACCTACATGAAGCGCTTCGAGACGACGCCGGACCGCATACTGCTCGGCAAAACACTCCCGAAGAGCC
>JBKBVA010000057.1:0-11232 GCA_046289665.1 Allosphingosinicella sp. | reverse complement strand
GACGTCGCCCAGAATGTCGTCCGGAACGGCGGTGGGCGCGTTGCGGCGCTCGGTCTCCGGCGTGCCGGGGCGTCCGAGGCCGGTCCAGCGGCCCTCGAACCAGTCCGCCTTGTTGGGCAGATAGCTCTTCGCCGCCTCGAACTCCTTCTCGAGGATGTCGGTGAATTCGGCGACCCGCTCGTCGACCCAATTGTCCTCGATCACCCCTTCCTCGCGCAGGCGGCTGCCGTAGAGTTCGGAGACCGGCGGGTGCTTGCGGATGGCGGCGTACATCTGCGGCTGGGTGAAGCTCGGCTCGTCGCCCTCGTTATGGCCGAAGCGGCGGTAGCACCACATGTCGATGACGATGTCGCGGTTGAAGCGCTGGCGGTATTCGATGGCGAGCTTGCAGGCGAAGGTGACCGCCTCGGGATCGTCGCCGTTCACGTGGAGGATCGGCGCCTGCACCATCTTGGCGACGTCGCTCGGATAGGGCGAGGAGCGCGCGAACTGGGGCGAGGTGGTGAAGCCCACCTGGTTGTTGATGATGAAGTGCAGAGTGCCGCCGGTGCCGTAGCCCGGAAGGCCGGAGAAAGCGAGGATCTCGGCCACGATGCCCTGGCCGGCGAAGGCGGCGTCGCCGTGGAGCAGGACGGGGAGCACCTCGCTGCCGTCCTCGTCGCCGCGCTGCACCTGCTGGGCGCGCGCCTTGCCGAGCACGACGGGATTGACCGCCTCCAGGTGCGACGGGTTGGGCAGCAGCGAGAGGTGGACGTTGATGCCGTCGAACTCGCGGTCGGACGAGGTGCCGAGATGGTATTTGACGTCGCCCGACCCGCCGACATCCTCCGGGCTCGAGGCGCCGCCGGCGAATTCGGAGAAGATCGCGCGATAGGGCTTGCCCATCACGTTGGAGAGGACGTTGAGGCGGCCGCGATGGGCCATGCCGATCACCATCTCGCGGACGCCCAGCTGGCCGCCATATTTGATCACCGCCTCGAGCGCGGGAACCATCGATTCGCCGCCGTCGAGGCCGAAGCGCTTGGTGCCGACATATTTGCGGGCGAGGAACTTCTCCCACTGCTCCGCCTCGATCACCTTGGCGAGGATGGCCTGCTTGCCCTCGGGGGTGAAGCGGATCTCCGCCTGGCGGCCTTCCATCCGCTCCTGGAGGAAGCGGCGCTCCTCCAGGTCGTTGATGTGCATGTATTCGAGGCCGATCTTGCCGCAATAATTGGCCTGCAGCACCGCGACCAGCTCGCGCACCGTCGCCGTCTCGAAGCCGAGCGCGCCGTCGAGGAAAACCGGCTTGTCGAGCGCCGCGCCGGTGAAGCCGTGGAATTCGGGCGTGAGGTCGGCGGGAAGGTCGCGCTTGGAAAGGCCGAGCGGATCGAGATCGGCGGCGAGATGGCCGCGCACCCGGTAGGTGCGGATCAGCATCATCGCGCGCAGCGACCCGCAGGCGGCTTCCTCCACCTCGGCGGCGGACTTGCCCTCGGCCTCGGCGCGCGCCGCCGCCTTCTTCGCCACCGGCGCGGCGAGCGCCATCAGCGTCGGATCGAGCCCGGCATTGACCGGGTCGAGCTCGACCAGCGGCCAATTGTCGCGCGCCCAGCTGGGCCCTTGCTCCCGCTCGCCGCCGCTCAGATCGTTCACGCCTTACCGCCTTCTTGGAAAAGATGTCCGTTGCCTTGGCAACGCGCAGGGCGCCTTGCCTATCCCTCAGCCGTTCAAAAGCGCGGTGAGGGTCGTTCCAAGCTCAGATGGGCTCGGCGAGACGCGAATTCCAGCCTCCTCCATCGCGGCGATCTTGTCCTCGGCGCCGCCCTTGCCGCCGGAGACGATCGCGCCGGCATGGCCCATGCGGCGGCCCGGCGGGGCGGTGCGCCCGGCGATGAAGCCGACGGTGGGCTTGGACCGGCCGCGCTTCGCCTCGTCCCTGAGGAACTGGGCGGCTTCCTCCTCGGCCGATCCGCCGATCTCGCCGATCATGATGATCGACTTGGTCTCCTCGTCGGCGAGGAACAGCTCCAGCACGTCGATGAAGTTGGTGCCGTTCACCGGATCGCCGCCGATGCCGACCGCCGTGGTCTGCCCCAGGCCGGCATTGGTGGTCTGGAACACCGCCTCGTAGGTGAGCGTGCCCGAGCGGCTGACGACGCCGACCGAGCCCTTCTTGAAGATGTTGCCGGGCATGATGCCGATCTTGCACTCGCCCGGCGTCAGCACGCCCGGGCAGTTCGGCCCGATCAGCCGCGACTTGGAGCCGGCGAGCGCGCGCTTCACCTTCACCATGTCGAGCACCGGAATGCCTTCGGTGATGCAGACGATGAGCGGCACCTCGGCGTCGATCGCCTCGAGGATCGAGTCGGCGGCGAAGGGCGGCGGCACGTAGATCACGCTCGCATCGGCCCCGGTCTCCTTCACCGCCTCGCGCACCGTGTCGTAGACGGGCAGGCCGATATGGGTCTGGCCGCCTTTGCCCGGCGTGACGCCGCCGACCATCTTCGTGCCGTAGGCGAGCGCCTGCTCGGTGTGGAAGGTGCCGGTCTCACCGGTCATGCCCTGGGTGATGACCTTGGTGTTGGCATTGACGAGGATGCTCATGCGTTTCCCTTTTTCGTCATGCCGGCAAAGGCCGGCATTTCAGCGCAAGGGCCGCGGCCCTTCTCCACGAGGCCCCGGCCTGGGCCGGGGCGCGCTCTTCACTTCAGCGATTCGTCGATGCCCTTGCAGGCTTCGAGCAGCTCCTTCACCGCGTCGACCGAGACCTGGAAGTTGGCTTTGGCTTCCTCGTCCAGCTCAATCTCGACGATCCGCTCGACGCCGCCGGCGCCGATCACCACGGGGACGCCGACATAGAGGTCGTCGACGCCGTACTGGCCGGTGAGGTGGGCGGCGGCGGGAAGGACGCGCTTCTTGTCCTTCAGGAAGCTCTCGGCCATCATGATCGCGCTCGTCGCCGGCGCGTAATAGGCCGAGCCGGTCTTCAGCAGCGCGACGATCTCGCCGCCGCCCGAGCGGGTGCGCTGGACGATGGCGTCGATCCGCTCCTGCGTCGACCAGCCCATCTTGATGAGGTCCGGGATCGGGATGCCGGCGACGGTGGAATAGGCCGGGACCGGCACCATCGTGTCGCCGTGGCCGCCGAGCACGAAGGCGGTGACGTCCTCGACCGAAACCTTGAACTCGTCGGCGAGGAAGTGGCGGAAGCGCGCCGAATCGAGCACGCCGGCCATGCCGACCACCCGCTCGTGCGGCAGGCCCGAAAATTCGCGCAGCGCCCAGACCATCGCGTCCAGGGGATTGGTGATGCAGATGACGAAGCTGTCCGGCGCATGCGCCTTGATGCCCTCGCCGACCGCCTTCATGACCTTCAGATTGATGCCGAGCAGGTCGTCGCGGCTCATGCCCGGCTTGCGGGCGACGCCCGCAGTGACGATGCAGACGTCGGCCCCGGCGATGTCGGCATAATCGTTGGTGCCGGTGAGCCTGGAATCGAAGCCCTCGACCGGGCCGGCCTGCGACAGATCGAGCGCCTTGCCCTGCGGAATGCCTTCCGCGACGTCGACGAGGACGATGTCCCCCATTTCCCGGATCGCCGCGAGGTGGGCGAGCGTGCCGCCGATCATGCCGGCGCCGATGAGCGCGATTTTCTTACGAGCCATGCGACTCCCAATCCTTTCGTTCAAAAGTCGGGGTCCGGCCGCAGGAGGCGGCCGCCAAACGTGGCGCCCGCTTAGCGCCGGGGAGGCGACGGGGCAACCGGGTAAGGGGGGCGATTATCCTCTCCGCGACGGGGAGGACCCAGGTCACTCCTCGCCGTGCCCCCGCGCCAGATACTCTTCGCTCTGCATCTCCATCAGCCGCGATGCGGTCCGTTCGAACTCGAAGGCGCCGTCGCCGGCCTCGTAGAGCGCGTGCGGTTCGGCGTCGGCGGCGGCGAGGAGCTTGACCTTGTGCTCGTAGAGCGCGTCGATGAAGGTGACGAAGCGCGCCGCCTCGTTGCGGTTCTCCGGCCCCATCTTCGGGACGCCGACGAGGATCACCGTATGGTAGCGCCGGGCGACGGCGAGATAGTCGGCGGCGCCGCGCGGCTGGCCGCACAGCCGCTTGAACGAGAAGACGGCGACGCCCTTCAGGCTCTTGGGCACGTGCAGGGTCCGGCCGCCGGGGACGGGGATGTCCTCGGACGGAACGTTGGCGCGGTCCTCCGGCGGATAGTCGGTGAGCCGGAAGAAGGCTTCGGAGAGCGCCTTCGTCGCCTCGGGTCCGTTCGGCACGTACCAGGTGGGAAAGCCGCCGAGCCGCTCCAGCCGATAATCGGTGGGGCCGTTCAGCGGCACCACGTCGAGCCGGCGCTCGATCAGATCGATGAAGGGCAGGAACAGTTCGCGGTTGAGGCCGCCGAGATAGAGGTCGCCGGGCGGGCGGTTGGAGGTGGTGACGACGGTGACGCCGTTGTCGAGCAGCTGCGAGAAGAGCCGCGACAGGATCATCGCATCGGCGCTGTTGTTGATCACCATCTCGTCGAAGGCGAGCAGCTTCGCCTCGGCGGCGATCGCCTTCGCCACCGGGGGGATCGGATCCCCCGCCTCCTTCGCCCGCTCGGCCCGCAGCCGCTCGTGCACCTCCAGCACGAATTCGTGGAAGTGGACGCGGCGCTTGGGCGCACAGGGAATGGTGGCGAAGGCGAGGTCCATCAGCATCGACTTGCCGCGCCCGACGCCGCCCCACATGTAGACGCCGGCCGGGTGCTCGCCGCCGCCGTTGCCCCCGCTGCCGAACAGCTTCCCGAGCAAGCCGCGCCGCGGCGCCTCGCCGAGCCGGCCGGCGAGCCGGTCGAGCACCGCCACCGCCCGCTTCTGGTCCGCGTCGGGCCTCAGCTCCCCGGCGGCGAGCAGCGCATCGTAACGCTGGGCGACGCCGCTCACCGGGCGAGCTTCCGCAGCGTGCCGGACCAGGCGGCGACCTTCTCCCCCTCCTGTTCGACGAGGCCGCGCATCACGACCATCTTGCGGCTCTCGCGCAGCACCTCGAGCGAGGCCTCGAGCGGGACGCCGAGGCGGGCGGGGGAGAGGAACTGCGCCGACAGGTCCAGCGTCACGGACGGCCCGAGGTCGACTCCCGCCGCATGGCCGCCGGCGAACATCGCCATGTCGATGAAGGTGAGGATCGCGCCGCCGTGCACCGCCTCGCCGAGATTGCTCTGGGCCTTGTCGGGGAACATCCGGCAGCGGGCGCGGCCTTCGCCTTCGGCGCGGACGAGAAGCTTGCCGAGCGTGGCGTTGTAGCGCGCCTCGCCGGGCAGGTCCCAGGTCCACCAGCCGGGGTGATCCGGATCGGGTTCGTGGCGGATGGCGGGGTGGAGGGGGGTCATGTCCTTCCCGTCATCCCGGCGCATGCCGGGATCTCAGGACGAGAAGTCACGGCGGGTCTCCACAAGATCCCGGCCTTCGCCGGGATGACGCATTGCGTCAAACCGCGCGCTCCACCAGCATCTTCTTGGTCTCGGCGATCGCCTTGGCGGGGTTGAGGCCCTTGGGGCAGACGTTCGCGCAGTTCATGATCGTGTGGCAGCGATAGAGGCGGAACGGGTCCTCGAGCTCGTCGAGGCGCTCGCCGGTCAGCTCGTCGCGGCTGTCGGCGAGCCAGCGGAAGGCCTGGAGGAGGATGGCGGGGCCGAGGAAGCGGTCCGAATTCCACCAGTAGCTGGGGCACGACGACGAGCAGCAGGCGCACAATATGCACTCGTAGAGCCCGTCGAGCTTCGCCCGGTCCTCCGGCGACTGGAGACGCTCCTTGCCGGACGGATCGGGCGTCTTGGTCTTCAGCCACGGCTCGATCGAGGCATATTGGGCGAAGAAATGGGTGAAATCGGGGACGAGGTCCTTGACCACGTCCATGTGCGGCAGCGGGGTGATGCGGACATCGCCCTTATAGTCTTCGATCGCGGTGGTGCAGGCGAGGCCGTTCCTGCCGTTGATATTCATCGAGCAGGAGCCGCAAATCCCCTCGCGGCAGGAGCGGCGGAAGGTCAGCGTCGGATCGACCTCGTTCTTGATCTTGAGCAGGGCGTCGAGCACCATCGGCCCGGTCTCGTCGAGATCGAGCTCGAACGTGTCGTAATAGGGATTCTTCCCGCTCTCCGGATCGTAGCGGTAGATCTTGAACCGCTTCACCCGCTTCGCGCCGGCGGCCGCCTTGTGGGCCTTCCCCCCGGGCTTGATCGTGCTGTTCTTGGGGAGGAAAAACTCGGCCATCGTCCAATCCTTTGCTTGGCGCCCGCTTAGCGGCTCCGCCTTCGCCGCTCAACCATCTCTTCCTATTGCCAGACGCGGCCCGGCGCATGCACAGTTCGGCGCCTGTCCTGGGGGGGAACCGATGCGCGTCGCCGGAACATTCACACTCTTTAGCTTTGTCTTCCTGGCCGGCGCGGAGCCCGCCGCGGCCCAGCCCCGGCGGGACGAATCCGGCCCCGCGCTCAGCGCCTTTTCCTCCGAGAAGGCGCTGCGCAAGTTCCTGCGCCGGGTCGCGGGAGAGGAAGCATTGCCGATCCCGGTTCCGGTGTCGGTGCCGCCGCCGGCGCCGATGCCGATGCCCTCCGCGCCGTCGGGCGCGTACGGGCTCGATGACGGGAGCGAGGCCATCGTCGTCACCGGGACCCAAGTCGCGAGCCCCACCCTCGACAGCGCGTCCCCGGTCACCAGCATCACCAACACCCAGGAAGCCGCCGTCGACGAAGGCGGCATCGTCAAGGTGCACGGCGAGCATCTCGTCGTCCTGCGGCGGGGGCGGCTGTTCACCGTGTCGCTGGCCGGCGGGGCGATGCGGCCGGTCGATTCGATCAACGCCTTCCCGCCGGGCGTGTCGGGCCGGGGCGACTGGTATGACGAGATGCTGGTCTCCGGCGACTGGGTGATCGTCGTCGGCTACAGCTACGACCGCGGCGGCACCGAGATAAACCGCTTCCGCATCGACCAAGCGGGACGGCTGCGCTTCGCCGACGCCTATCACCTCAGGTCCAACGATTATTATTCCTCGCGCAACTACGCGTCGCGGCTGATCGGCGACACCTTGATCTTCTACGCGCCGCTCGAGCTGTACTGGGACGAGGACCCGCTGGAGAGCCTGCCCGGGGTCCGGCGCTGGCGCGAGGGCGGGGAGGATGACCCGTTCACCCGCATCGCCCGCGCGCGCGACATCTACATCCCGCGGCGCCTGCGCCGGTCGCGCGACGCGGTGGTCGACACGCTCCACACCGTCACCCGCTGCGATCTCGCGGCCGAGCGGCTGGCGTGCAGCGCCAAGGGCATATTGGGCGCCGAGTCGCGCACCTTCTACGTCTCGCCCGAAGCGGTCTATCTGTGGGTGGACGAAGCGTGGGACTATGATTCCGAGCGGGAGGAGGAAGGCTTCCTGTTCCGGCTGCCGATCGACGAGAGGCGGCCGCGGGCCATCGGCGTGCGCGGCGCGCCGGTCGACCAATTCTCGTTCCGCGAGGACGGCGCCGAGGGCGTGCTCAACGTCCTGCTGCGCGCCGAGGGCGACGGCGATGCGATGTGGCGGCCCGAGGTGAGCGAGGGAGACGTGGCCTTGCTGCGCGTGCGGCTGGACCAGTTCGGCGACGGCTCCCGCGAGGTGCCCCGCCGCCAGTATCGCGCTTTGCCGCGGCTGCCGGGCGAGAGCTGGAATTTCGAGAACCGCTTCGCCGGCGATCACGTCCTCTATGCCGGCGGCGCCTTCGCCGACGAGCCGAGCCGCGCCCGCATCGTCGTCGCGCCGGTCGCCGGAGGGGCGCCCGCCGAGCTCGACCTCAGCCATGGCGTAGACCGCATCGAACTGCTCGGCGGCGACGCGCTCGCCATCGGCAGCAATCCGGACGGCCTCGGCTTCACCGCGGTGGAGCTGCGGCGCCGGCCGGCGCTCGGCCCGCGCTACGTCCATCCCAATGCGTCGGAGGGCGAGACGCGTAGCCATGCGTTCTTCTTCCGGCCGGACCGCGGGGCACCGGACGGATCCTCCGGCATGCTCGGCTTCCCGGTCGCGCGCCAGCCGGCGGAGGGCACGCGCTTCCTCGGCAATTCGGCGGCGATGCTGTTCCTCCGCAGGCAGGAGCGCCGCTTCTCCCCCGCGGGCGAACTGGAGGCGCATGCGCCTGAGGCGCGCGACGACGGCTGCGAGGCGAGCTGCGTCGACTGGTACGGCAATGCCCGCCCGATCTTCCTCGGCGATCGTGTGTTCGCCC
This sequence comes from Allosphingosinicella sp., assembly GCA_046289665.1. GTDB lineage: Bacteria > Pseudomonadota > Alphaproteobacteria > Sphingomonadales > Sphingomonadaceae > Allosphingosinicella. Next base: position 3,005 of record JBKBVA010000057.1, on the reverse strand, counting down.
TGCTCGGCTACGAGCTGGTCGAAGGGACGGCGGAGGACGGGCGCATCCGGGAGAAAGCGCGGATCGATTTCAGCCCGCCCGCGCCGGCGCCCGGCCAGTAGGAAGCGCTCAGCCGAGCAGCCCGTGCCGGCGCAGGCCTTCGGCGAGGATCGTCTCGATGAGCTGGGCCTGGCTGAGGCCGGCGCGCTCGGCGGAGCGGCCGAACACCTTTTGCGACCACAAATTCGCCTGGAGGTTGACCTCGAGGAACTGGACGGTGCCGCCCTCGAGATCGATCCGGAATTCGAAGCGGCCATAATCGAACGGGCGAAATTCCTCGGCCATCCGCTTGGTATAGTCGGCGATGGCCGAGACCCATTTCGGGTCGTCGAACGGCACCAGCCGGTATTTCTGCTCGCGTTCGACGAGGTCGCGCTTCTCGTAATAGGTGCGCAGGTGCGTCGGATCGGCCTGCTCGAACAGCATCATCGGCATGACCACGGGCTCGCCCTCGATGGTGATGACCGGCACCTCGACGTCGCTGCCGTTGAGGAAGGGCTCGACGATGACGTCGTGGCCCTGGCCGTGGAGGTCGGCGACGGCGGCCTTCACCCCGTCCCAGTCGTGCGCGTCCTGCACGCCCCAGCTCGCCGACGAGGCGTTGGGCTTCACGACGAGGCGCTTGCCGGCCGGGCAGCGCGATTCCTCGACCGGCGCGCCGCGGCGGTAGATCGCCCAGGGCGCGGTCGGGATGCCGCGGGCGCGGGCGGCCAGCTTGGCGAGATGCTTGTCGTCCGCCATGCCCCTCAGGATCGGGCTGGCGCCGAGATAGGGGATGCCGAGCCGGGTGCAGAGCAAGGGCAGCATCATCTCGGAATTGAGGAAGCCGCCGCGGTTGAGCAGCGGGAAGACGAAATCGACGTCGGGCCGCTCGAACAGCACCTCGTATTTGTCGGCGAGGGTGAGGTTGAGGCCGAGCTCCTTCAGGATCTCGCGCACCTCGACATGGTAGAGCGCGTGGTTGCCGTCCTCCGGGTGCAGCCCGCCTTCCCACAGCGCGTGCTTGGCCGCGAACATGATCCGGAGGCGCGCGCGCGCTTCGTCGCTGATGGTGACGGGGCGAATGGAGTCGGTCACGGGGAGGAGGCCTTTCGAATGGGCGGGGCGCGCCGCAACGCGCCGCCGCGGCGCACATAGGGCCCCCATGGCGCAGCGCCAAGTCCGCCGTTAAAGGGCCTCGCGGACCAGAGGACGAGAGACAGCGTGCATGCGTGAGGATTGCCCCGCCACGGCGGTGATGACGACGGGCGGCGACGGCCGGATCACGCTCGATCCGGCGACCGGCCTCAACCGCTACCATTCCGCGCCGCGGCCGCAGGGCGTGCTCGCTTACGCCTCGTCCACCGCCAACGACATTTCGTCGGCGGCCTTCGCCCATGTCGGGCGGCTGCTGGAGGAGATCGGCCCCGATCTCTCCGCGGCCGATTATGCGGAGCGGCTGGAGGGGCTGCGCCGCCGCATCCGCGAGGCCTATTCTGTGCCGCCGGACGTCGAGCTGGTGTTCGCGCCCTCGGGCACCGATCTCGAATATGTCGCCCTCGCCTGCGTCCAGGGCGAGGCGCCGGGGGGCACTCACAATATCCTGCTCGGCGCCGACGAGGTGGGGAGCGGCTGCATCCATTCCGCCCACGGCCGCTATTTCGCCGACACCACCGCCCTCGGCCTCGCGACCAAGCCGGGCGATCCGGTGCCGGGCCTGGGCGAGACCCGCGTCGGCATGATCGACGTGCCGGTGCGCGACCCGGACGGGCGGCCGCACCCGTCGGCCGAGATCGCCGTCGCGATGGACGCGGCGATCGGCGAGGCGGAGGAAAAGGGGCGCCACGTCCTGATCCACGTCGTCCACGGTTCGAAGACCGGCCTGATCCTGCCCGACCTCTCCGACATCGACCGGCTGCGGGCGGCGCACGGCGAGCGCGTCACCTTCGCGGTCGATGCGTGCCAGGCCCGGATCACCTCGCCGGCGGTCGCGGACTATCTGGAGCGGGATGCGATCGTCTTCCTGACCGGATCGAAGTTCATGGGCGGCCCGCCGTTCAGCGGCATCGCTTTGGTGCCGCCGGCCCTCGCGCAGCGGGCGGCGCGGCTGCCCGAGGGGCTGGCGACGATCTTCGCCCGCGGCGAATGGCCGGCGAACTGGCCCGGCGCACAGGCCCTGCCCGAACGCGCCAATCCCGGCCTGCTGCTGCGGCTCGAAGCCTCGATCTTCGAGCTCGAGCGGTTCCAGCGCCTGTCGCTGGACGAAGCGACCCGCGTCATCCTCGCCTTCCACCAGGCGGTGCGCGACGAGATCGTCGACAGGACGCCCGCCCGCCGCGTCGCCCCCTATGCGCAGGGCGAGCAGGAGACGGCGGACACCCACCCGATCGAGATGCGCACCCTCTCGACGCTCGACCTCTCGGGCTTCGGCGGCGGCGGCGGCGGCGGTTCGGGGCAGGCCGGCGCGACGTTCGAGGATGCGGTCCGCTGGCACAAGGCGCTGCTCGCCCACGGCGTGCGGCTCGGCCAGCCGGTCAAGTGCGTGAAGCTCGACGACGGCCGCTGGGGCGCCACTTTGCGCATCGGCCTGTCGATGCCGATGGTGGTGGAGCGGGCCGGTCTGGCCGACGGGCCGCTGGCCGATGCCTTTGCCGCGGACATGCGGCGCATCCGCGCCGCGCTCGAGGCCGTCGCCGCTCAGGACCCGCAGTAGCGCGTCCGCTCCGGCGGCGGCGCGCGCAGCCTGGTGTCGAGATAATAGCCGGTCATCTCGTCGACGAAGTCCGCGCGCTGCGGCGCGATGAACTCCGCCGCGTCGCGCCGCCAGCCGGCGATGCAGGCCGCGCGCTCCGCATCCGATCGGGCGCAGTCGAGCAGATTGCCGAAGGCGCTGCGCCAGCGGAGGAAGGCGGGCCGGTCCATCGGCGCGCCGTGGCCGGGGATCAGCGTGTCGAACGGCGTCGCGGCTAGGGCGTCGAGCGCGGCGC
>JBKBVA010000056.1:0-11323 GCA_046289665.1 Allosphingosinicella sp. | reverse complement strand
GGGCGATGACCGGCGCGGGCAGCCGGTAGAAATGTTCGAGCACCCGGTAGCGGCGGCGCGGCGGCGCGGCGCGGAACAGCATCCGGTTCAGCAGCCGGAAGAAGCCGCGCTCCCGCCACACGGCTTCGGCGCGGGCGCGGAACAGGCGGTGGAGTGCGGGCCCGGAAAGATCGCGCTGACCGGCCAGCAGAGCGGCGTTGCGCACCGCGTCGGGGAGCGAATAGCCGGTGGTCGGATGGAAGAAGCCGCCGCGCAGCCCGAGCCGCGCCGCCGGCGGATGGCCGTCCCACAGCGCGGCGACCTCGCCGCCGAGCACGACCGGGAGCACCCCCGTCTCCTCATGGACATGCACCGCCGGACCCCGGCCGGCGCGGGCGACGTAGCTTTCGACCCGCCCGCGCACCAGCGGCACGTCGAGCACCGGCGAATCGCAATAATAGGTGTCCTCGACCAGCAGCTCGGTCTCGCTGAACGGGAGGAGGTAGACGAAGCGGTAGCCGAGATCCTGGCAGACCCGGGCGTCCATGATCAGCGGCCGCGCGACGCCGTGCGGCGCCTCGAAGCGGTAGATGCGGCCGACGAACTTCTGCCAGGCGAGGTCGAGCCCCGGCATCGGCCCCGGCCCGCGCGCGTCGACGACGCCGTGGGCGGAAATCCGCTCGCCGCCGTCGAGGAGGACGTGGTCCGGCCCCACTTCCCGCACCGCGTGCCCGAGCCGGTACTGGTCCGGCCGGAGCCGGGCGCGGACGAGCCGGTCGAGGTCCCCGGAGCGGACGCTGCTGTAGCCCAGATCGATGGTGCGGCTGCGCCGCGGGAAATGGACGTCGTGATCGTCCCAGCGGCGGGCGACGAGCGGATCGACCAGCGCGCGATGCTCCGTCGAGACGTCGCTGTCGAAGAAGGACCAGATGTGGTTGCCGCCGAAGCGCGTCCCCTCCTCGATCAGCAGCAGAGGGAGGTCGGGGCGCTTCTCGGCGACAGCGAGGGCGGCGAGGCAGCCGGCGAGGCCGCCGCCGGCGATGACGAGGCCGGTCACCGCCTAACCTCGCCCAAAGGCCAGATAGCGCGGCCGCGCGCTTGCCTGTAGCGCATCGGCCCATGCCCCACCCCCTCATCGCCTTGCCGCTGCTCCTGCTCGCGGCCCCGCCCGTCCCCGCCGCCGAGCTGGAGGTGCGGATCGAGCGCGTGCGCAGCGGCAAGGGGGTGCTTCATCTCTGCCTCACCCGCAGCGCCGCCCACTTCCCGGACTGCAGCAGCGATCCCGACGCGGTGAAGCGCACGGTGGCGGCGGCGCAAGGCGGCGCGGTGCGCTTCACCGGCATCCCCCCGGGCGGCTGGGCGCTGTCGGTGTTTCACGACGAAAACCGCAATGAGAAGCTCGATACACTGGTCGGCATTCCTCGCGAGGGGTTCGGCTTTTCGCGCAACCCGACGATCCGTTTCGGAGCGCCGAAGTTCAGGCAGGTGCGCGTCGATCTCGGGCCGGGGATCACTCGCCAGACGGTGCGGATGCAATACCTGCTTTAGTCCATGTGGATTCGGCTGCGGGGCCTCTCTAGCCTGAGGATCGGGGGCGAATGACGCAGGGACGAGATGCTGGATTTCGACGCCCCCGGTGACACGATCGCCGCCCCGCGCGCGGCGCAGGCGCTCCCGGACCTGCGCGTGCTGCTCGCCGCGCCGCGCGGTTTCTGCGCCGGTGTGCGGCGGGCGATCGACGCGGTGACCGACGCGCTGGAGCGCCACGGGCCGCCGGTCTACGTGCGCCGGCCGATCGTCCACAACCTCACCGTAGTGCGCGCGCTCGAGGCGCGGGGCGCGGTGTTCGTCGAGGAGCTGTCCGAGGTGCCCGAAGGCGCCGTCGTCATCCTGTCCGCCCACGGGGTCGCGCCGGCGGTGGCGGCGGAGGCGCGGGCGCGGGGGCTGATCGCCTATGACGCGGTCTGCCCGCTCGTCGCAAAGGTGCACCGCGAGGTGGTGCGCCACCACAAAGCCGGCCGCCACGTCGTGCTGGTCGGCCATGCCGGCCATCCCGAGATCGCCGGGACGTTGGGCCACCTCCCCGACGGCGCGGCGACGCTGATCGCGGGCGCCGGCGAGGTGGCGGCGCTGCCCCAGGCCGGGGACGCGCCGATGGCCTATGCGGTGCAGACCACCTATTCGGCCGACGAGGCGGCGGCGGCGATCGCGGCGCTGGAGGCGCGCTTTTCCGACCTCGCCGGGCCGGCGAGCAGCGACATCTGCTACGCCACCACCAACCGCCAGGCGGCGGTGCGCGCCATCGCGCCCAGGGTCGATGCGATGATCGTGGCGGGCGAGAGCTTTTCGTCCAACGCCTGCCGGCTGGCGGAGGTCGCCGCCGCGTCCGGCTGCCCCTCGGTGCAGCGCGCCGCCGACGCCGCCGAGCTCGACTGGAGCCGACTGCCGCGCGGCGGGAGCGTCGGGGTGACGGCGGCCGCCTCAACCCCGGAAAGCGTGGTGCAGGGGCTGATCGCGGCGCTCGCGACGCGCTACCGGGTCCGTGTCGAGGAGGTGGCGGGCGAGGCCGAGACGACGGCCTTCAAGCCGGTGAAGCTGGCATGAGCGCGGCCGACCCGGCCGAAGCGGCGGTGGCGATCGCGCCGGCGATGCGCCGCACCGCCGCCCAGATCGACGCCCTGTTCGAGGAGATGCTGGCGAGCCCGCCCGACGCCCGCGCCCGGCTCTACGAGGCGATGCGCCATGCGGCGGTGGGCGGCGGCAAGCGGCTCAGGCCGCTGCTCGTCCTCGCTTCGGCGGGGCTGTTCGGGGTGCCGCTCGGCCACGCGCTGCGGGCGGGCCTGGCGGTGGAATGCGTCCACGTCCATTCCCTCATTCACGACGATCTGCCCTGCATGGACGACGACGATCTGCGCCGCGGCAAGCCGACCGTCCACCGCGCCTTCGACGAGGCGACGGCGGTGCTGGCGGGCGACGCGCTGCTGGCGATGGCGTTCGAGATCCTCGGCGATCCGGCCACCCACCCCGCGCCCGAGGTGCGCACCGAGCTCGCCGTCGAGCTGGCGCGGGCGGCCGGCGCGGGCGGCATGGCCGGCGGCCAGATGCTCGATCTGCTGCCCCGCTGCGAGGCGGTCGATCTCGACGCGGTGATGCGCCTGCAGCGGCTCAAGACCGGTGCGCTGATCGGCTGGTGCATGGAGGCGGGCGCGATCATGGGCCGCGCGTCGCCGGAGCTGCGCACGTCGCTGCGCGGCTACGCCCATTGCGTCGGCCTCGCCTTCCAGATCGCCGACGACCTGCTCGACCATGAAGGCGACGAGGCGCGGGTCGGCAAGCGCGTCGGCAAGGATGCGGCGCAGGGCAAGGAGACCTTCGTCTCGCTGCTCGGGGCCGAGCGGGCGCGGCGGCAGGCGGACCTGCTGGTGGCGCAGGCGGAGGACCATCTCCACGCCTTCGGGGACTCGGCGCATTTGCTGGCGGCGGTGGCGCGCTTCGCCGTCGAGCGGGACCATTAGGGGCCTGATCGTCCGACCCGATCCTTCATCGCTCATCCTGAGGAGGGACTGAGCCCGGCGAAGGCCCGTCTCGAAGGACCCGGTGCGTCCTTCGAGACGCCGCTTCGACTTCGCTCAGCGGCTCCTCAGGATGAGCGGTTCAAGGCAAATGATCATGGTCTAGAGCCCGGCTTCGACCCCGATGCGGATGGCGTCGGCGGAGGTGGGGGCGCGGAGGCGGCGGAGCATGCCGGCGCGGTGCATCTTCACCGTCTTCTCGTCGATGCCGAGCGCGGCGGCGATCTGCTTGTTGCGAAGCCCGCGGATCATCTGCTCCAGCACCTGGCGCTGGCGGGGGGTGAGCGCCGAGACCATCTCCGCGGCGCGCTGGCGGCGGAAGGCGGCGGGGCCGCCCGCCTCCTCGCTCACGTTCATCTGCGAGCCGATGAAGAAGGCGACGGTGCCGTCCGGGCCGAGCACCGGCGCGATCATCACCGCGTTGCGGAACCGGCTCCCGTCCTTGCGATAGTTGAGCAGCTCGGCGAGCGCCGAGCGGCCCTGCTCGATGCCGGCGCGCAGCACCGCCTGGCCGAGCGGATCCGTGTCCGGGCCGGCGAGGAAGCGGCAGTTGCGCCCCACCGCCTCCCCGGCCGAATAGCCGGTGAGCTGCGTGAAGGCCGCGTTGACCGCGACGATCGGATTGTCGGGCCGGTTGGGATCGGTGACGACGGTGGCGATCGGCGACAGGGCGATCGACGCGATCAGCCGCCCGGCAAAGCCCGTCTCCTCGCTGTCCGCCATGCCCGTCTCATCCCTCCGCGGCCCGCCTTAGCAAAATGCAGGCGGCGCCGCACGGGCTGCGTCCGAGGCGCGGCGAACTTCGGCTGGGCTGCCTGGTTGCGGGGCCGCTCAGGAAGCGGTTTCGACGATCATCGACCGCGCCGCGGGGGCGAAATGGGCCGGAGTCGTGCCGCTTTCGTGGAGGGCGCGGCCGACGATGAAGCTTTCGAGCGGGCCGCCGCCTTCTATGCCGATCGCCGCATAGGCCGCCGCCACCTGCTCGCGCTGGGCGGGCGTCAGCGGGAAGGCCCGCTCGTTCGGATCGTGCGGCGGGCGCATCAGGCCGCCGTTTCCGCCGACATACCATTGATAATATTTGAGCTGGGTGAAGGGGTGGACGCCCTTGGGCAGCACCGGCGCCATCAGGGCGAACAGGGCCTGGTATGCCGGCATGATCCGCCGGTAGGTGGCGAGCGCCGCGTCAAAGTCGCCGCCGGCAAGCTGGCGGACATAGTCGGTGACGCAGGGCGCGTCCGGCGACTGCAGCGCCTCGGCGGTCCAGGCGCCGCTCCACTGCGCGCCATAATGTTTGGCGAGCAGCGGGAAGAGCCGCAGGTTGACGCAGCCGATCAGCATCCGGTCCGCCACCCGCTCGCACAGATCGAAGACGATCGTCTCGTCGAGCGTGGTCATCAGCTTGATCGCGACCACCCGGTCGAGATCGGCGAGGCGGTCGATGACGGTCACCGGCACGTTGGCGGCGGCGAAGTGGCGGAAATTGGCGCCGTCCGTCGCCCACAGCACGGCATCGAGGGGCGCGGCATCGATCATCTTCCTGTACCATTCGTACAGCGCCTGCTCGTCGGCGGGGCGCCAGTCGAAGGGCGGATGGATGAGGGCGTGGGCGGCGCCGGCATCGGCGGCGCGGCGGAGCAGGTCGATCTTCGCCTCGTCGCCGGGGACCTCCGGAATCAGCGAGACGAGAAGCTCGCCGCCCGCCTCGTCGACGGCGATCTCGATCATCCGCAGCTGCTCGTCGGCGGTGAGGCCGACCGGCGCCACGAAGACCGAGAAGAAGCCGTGGCGCTTGCTCATCCGGACATCGTGGCGGATGCCTTCCTCGTCCAGCGCGGAGAGGTCGGGTGTGAAGGACGGCATCAGGATCGTCTCGATGCCGCGAAACGCCGCCTTCGCCCTCGCCTTGCGCCCGCCTTCGTCCGTCATCGCCGCCCCCTTCGCATCGCTCGGACCGCATTCAACCGCGGCGGGCGGCGAGCGGAACCGTCCTAGCGGTTGCGGCGGCATGAGAAGAAGGAATGCGGGGGCTCAGGCGGCGAGCTCGGCCCAATGGGCGAGGAGGTGGGCGGCGCTGCGCTCGGCGAGGGCGAGGAGGGTGAAGGTCGGGCTGGCGCCGCCGGTCACCGGGAACAGGCCGGAGCCGGCAATTGCGACGTTCGGGACCTCGTGGAGCCGTCCGTAGCCGTCGGTGGCCGAGGCCGCCGGATCGCGGCCCATGATCGTGCCGCCGGCAATGTGGCCCGCCGCCATCGGCGCGGCCCATGCCTCCTCCGCGCCGGCCGCCGCCATCACTTTCTCCCCCTCTTCGACGCAGTGGCGCCAGAGGGCGGGCGTGTCGCGGCCGAAGCTGTGCACCACCTGCGCGCGGGCCATGCCGAACCGGTCCCGCCCGGCGGCGAGCGCGATGCGGTTGGCCGGATCCGGCAGCTGCTCGATCATCGCGCCCATCATCGCGAGGTGCCGGGCGCCGCGCCGGATGAAATCGTGGAGCGGCTGGCCGAACAGGTCGGCGCGGCTGGTGGCGATGCCGAAGATGTCGTTGGGCTTCATCGAGGAGCCGATCTGCCACTGGTAGCTGCCGAAGGCGCCGCCCGGCCGCGATTCGTAGACGGAGCGGTGCATCAGCTGGCCGGCCGGCACGCCCATGTGATTTTCCGTCTCCTCGGCGAACAGGCCGAAGACCGGCGCCACCGCATCGAGCATGAAGCGCAGGCCGATCTGGCCGGCGCGGTTGCCCGCCCCCGCCTCCCAGCCGGGCCCGCGCGAATTGAGCAGGATGCGCGGATTCTGGATGGCCGAGGCGGCGAGGACGACGAGGTCCGCCTCCTGGCGGAAGCGCTGCCCCTGCGCGTCGGCATAAGCGACGCCCGCCGCCCGCCCGCCGCGGCCCGGGAGCAGGCGCAGCACGCTCATCCCCGAACGCAGCTCCGCGCCCGCCGCCTCGGCCTCGGCGAGGTGGACGGTCTGCGGATTGGCGAGCGCGCGGATCGGGCAGCCCGCCTCGCACCAGCCGTCATACTGGCAGGCGGGGCGGCCCTTATATTCGACGGTGGTGATCGCGGCGGGAAGCGGCGCGGTGGCGAGGCCGAGCGCGTCGAAGCCGCGCGCGAGGATGCGGCCCTGCGCGAACTGCCTCAGCCCCGGCATCGGATAGGGATCGCCCGGCGGCCGCCACGGCTCGGCGGCGGCGTCCCCGGCGATCCCGACGTCGGCCTGCACCTTGTCGTACCAGGGCCGCAGCTCCTCATAGCCGAACGGCCAGTCGAGGCCGCGGCCGGTCGCGCTGTGCAGGCGGAAGGCGATTTCCGGCATGCGCGGCCAGGTGGCAAAATGGTGGAGCGCGGCGCCGCCATGGCCCCAGCCGGTGTTGAGATTGTGCGAGAAGGCGCGGTGGTCGCCCGAAAAACCGACCGGCGCGGCGCCCCATTTCAGCCGCCGCGCCCAGATTTGCGAGCTGACGAGATCGTGCAGCTGCCAGGGCGGCCCGGCCTCGAGCACAACCACCGACTTGCCCGCCTGCGCCAGCCGCGCGGCGAACAGCGAACCCGCCGCCCCCGCGCCGACCACCACCGCGTCGACCTTTTCCGGCGGCCGGCTCACCAGGGCGTCTCCGGCTCGAGATGCGCCATATAGGGAATGCCGAGCCGCTCGAACCCGGCCTGGGTGCCGTAAACGACGTCGACCGCGTCGCTGCGGACGGCGAAATAGAGGAGCGGCGAGGGCGGACCCTGCCAGCCTCGCGGCGGCGCGGCGGCGATGGCGGCGACCAGCTCGTGCGCCTCGCCGGGCGGAAGAGCGGCAAAGCCACGCCCGCGCAGTTTCGTCGCATGGGCGTCGAGCGCGGCGAGGCCGGCGCGGTAGAAATCCGCATAAGGCGGCGGCACGTCGAGATAGCGGACGGTGAGCAGGCTCCCGGCGGGCGGAATCGAGAGGTGATGGTCGACGAAATGGACGATGCCCGCCTCTCCCGCGCCGGGGAGCAGCACCTCGCCGAGCCGCTCGAGCGTCGCCGCCTCGGCGGCCGAGAGGCTGCGCAGGGCGGCGCCGCGGTGGCGCGCCTCGGCCGGCGTCACCGCTTCCTCCCGCCCGTCGACGACGATGCGGATCAGCCCCACCGCTGCGGCGGCGCCGCCGACGGCGCCTCCGGCCACCACCAAGCGCCGCGTCAGCCTCATCCTTCCTCCCGAAGGGCCTTGTGCCGGGCGGCGGCGGGCGGCGGCGAATAGCTAGTTTGAAGGCCGGCATCACTCCTTCTTATGCCCGGCGGCGGCGGGCCTCGGCGATGGTCGCTCCCCATCGCACAGGGAGGGGAATATGGGTCCGGAGCATCGCCGCTTTCTCAACGTCCAGCTCGCCGTCTCGGCTCTGCTCAACGCGGCGATCAGCGCCCTCTTCGTGTGGATCGTCTTCGGCGGCCGCGCCCTGGTGCCGCTGTGGGGCGCGAGGGGCCTCGCAATCGACCTCGTGCCGACGACCTTCATGATCACGCTGATGACGGCCATCGCTCTCACGCTGGCGACGCGGGCGGCGGTGCGCTCGGGCAGGCTGCCCCGCCTCGACCGACGCCGGCGCCTGCCGCGCCCCGTCCTCCTGCGCGCGCCGCTCCTCGCCCTCGCCTTCACGCTGGCGCTGGTGCCGCTCTCGGCGCTGCTCCTGTCGCTCGTCTGGACCGGCGACTGGAGCTACCGGGCGGTGATGGCGTTCAAGATCGCCTATGGCGTCGGCTTGGGCTTCCTCGTCACGCCGGTGGTGGTGCGCGCCGTGCTGGCCGACCGCGACTAGAAGCGAAAGCCGAGCTCCACCCCCCATTCGCGCGGCGGCGCCACCTGGGCGAAGGCGACGCCGAGCGCGCCGCGCACGTCCTGGACGTTCGAATAATAGCGCACGTTGGTGACGTTGGTGCCGAACAGAGCGACGCTGAACCGGTCGGACGGGTCGCGCCACGTCGCCCGCAGGTTGAGCAGAGTGATCGCTTCCTCGCGCTCCAGCGGATTGTTGGGCGCGCCGTACCAGACCTCGTCGCGGAAGCTGAGATCGCCGCGCAGGTCGAGCGTGCCGGCACCGCCGAGCGCGACATGGTAGTTGGCGCCGGTCGCCAGCGTCCAGCGCGGCGTCACCGGCAGCCGGTCGCCGAGATCGATACCCACCGCGAGCGGGTTGAGCTCCTTATAGCGGTCGTGGACGTAGCCGATATTGGCGTAGATGGTGAGCGGGTCGACCGGCCGCGCCGTCGCCTCGACCTCGAAGCCCCAGATCTCGTTCTTGCCGGCATTCTGGGTGTTGAAGAAGCCCGTCGTCGGGTCGAGCACGAGCAGCTGGATGCCGTCGTAGATGGAGTAGAAAGCGGCGGCGTTGAGCCGCAGCCGATTGTCGGCGAGGTCGGACTTGAAGCCGAGCTCCCAGGCGTCGAGCGTCTCCGGATCGTAGGGCAGGATCTGGTTGAAGCCGCCGGTCGGGTTGGGCGACGGACGCCCGTTGAACCCGCCCGACTTGAAGCCGCGCGACCAGGAGCCGTAGACGAGCAGATCCTCCTGCGGCTCCCATTCGAAGCCGAGCTTCGGCGTGAAGCGGCTCCAGCTTCCCTTGTAGGTGGTTGGGATGGTGAGGGCCGGGTTGCTCGGCGACAGCGTCGGCAGGATGATCGGCGGGATGCCGAAGAAGCTGAACACGCCGGCCCTGTTGTCGAGGAAGAAGTCGAAGCGCTGCTCCTTCTCCTCGTTGGTGTAGCGCCCGCCGAGGATCAGGCCGAATTCGTCGCTCAGCGCGATCGTGGTGTGGGCGAACAGCGCCCAGCTGTCGACGTCGAGGCCGAAGCGCTGGTTGTTCTGGAGGCAGCCGCCCTGGTTGCGGGCGAAGGCGAAGGGGCCGCCGAGATTGGCGCCGAGGCAGATGGCGTTGTTGTGGTCGATCCGTTCGCGGAAGCCGTAGAAGCCGAGCAGCCATTCGAGCCGCCCCGCCAGCGCCTCGCCGGAAAGCTGCAGCTCGCCCGACAGCTGGTTGGTGCCGGTGTCGAAGAAATTGTCGAAGGTCTTGAAGCCGGTGCCGTCGAAATCGTTGGTCACGAACTGATCGAGCTCGCGATAGGCGACGATGAGGCGCAGGCCGACATTCTCGCCGAGCGTCCAGCCGAGATCGCCGGACAGGCCCCAGGAATCGAGATCGTTGCGCGGCTCGATCGAGGCGAAGCTGACGTCGATGTCGGGCGAGGTGTCCTGGAGGAGCGGCGGGAACGGCACGCCGAGCGGGGTCGTGCCGGGGATCGGGCCGGCGGCGGGGTTGAAGCCGACGAGGATTGTGTGGGCGGAGCTGCCGCGGCCGCGCACCGCGTCCGCGGTGAGCGCCAGGCGGACGTCCGGATCGGGCTCCCACAAGGCGCGGACGCGGCCGGAGAGGTTCTCAACGTCGCCGAACGTCTCGCCGGTATAGACGTTCTTGCCCCAGCCGTCCTGGTTGCGCGTCGCGCCCGAGATGCGGAGACGGAACTGCTCGCTGACCGGCAGGTCGGCGGCGGCATAGGCGTCGATGCGGTCCCGGCTGCCATAGGTGACGCGGCCCTGCGTGCCGAAGTCGCGGCCCGGATCCTTGGTGGTGATGCTGATCGCGCCGCCGATCGTGTTGCGGCCGAACAGGGTCCCCTGCGGCCCGCGCAAGACCTCGACACGGGCGATGTCGTCGGTGTCGATCGACGAGCCCTGCAGGCGGCCGAAATAGACGCCGTCGACATAGACGCCGACGCCGGGATCGGCGGCCGGGTTCGAATCGACCTGGCCGATGCCGCGGATGAAGAAGAAGGCGTCGTTGCCGCCGGTCGGACCCGAGGTGCGCGAGAGGTTGGGGGCGAAGGAAGCGAGCTCGCCCACCGTCTCGGCCGACAGCGCCTGGATCGCCTCCTCGCCGAAGGCGGTGACGGCGACCGGCACGTCCTGAAGCCTCTCCTCCCGGCGCGTGGCGGTGACGATGATGTCGGGATTGCGGCCCTCTTCCGCGGCCGCCGGCGCCTCCGCCTCCGGCGCGGGATCGCCGGCATTGGGCGCCGCCTCCTGGGCCCGGGCCGGCGCGCCGAGCCACAAAGCCGCCATCGCCATCGCCGATCCCCCGATCAGCCTCAGCCCCGTCGCACCCATGTCCTGCCTCCCCCGCCTCGCATCCGCGCCGCCGGTGCGGCGCCGTCCCGCTAGTTTCGCGAGGGGCCGGAGCGGCGTAACCCAGAAAAGCGGGTCGCCTCCATAAGCCGCAGTTATGCCGCGCCGGCGCGGCGGCGGCACCATTGGTCGAGGCGGGTCGTCGCGGGCCCGACCAGGGCGTCCGCTTCGTCGCGGCTGCCGGTCTCGGGAATGCGCCGGAAGCTGTCGAACAGCGCCGCGACCATGGCGAGCTCCGCATTGCGGGTCAGCCGCGCCACCAGCTTCGGGACCAGCAGCGGCACATGCCGCAGCCGCAGGTCCGGCCGCGCCAAAGCGATATAGCGGGTGAGCGCCTCCTCCATGGTGAAGGCTTCGGGACCGAGCAGGGTCAGCGCCTTCCGGGCCGCGCCCGGCGCGCGCCAGGCGCGCGCTCCCTGGCCGGAATAATCCTCCGCCGCGAGGTAATGGTAGCGCAGCGTCTGGCGCCCGAGCAGGGCGGCGGTGTCGCCGCGCACGAACAGATCGAGCGATTCCATGAAGTGGGTCGCGCGGAAGATGGTCCAGGGGACGCCGCCGCCGCGCAGCGCCGCCTCCGCCGCCTGCTTGATCCGCACCGGCAGCAGCCCCGGGTCCGCCGCCTCGATCCCG
>JBKBVA010000055.1:0-11405 GCA_046289665.1 Allosphingosinicella sp. | reverse complement strand
GTAGCCCTTGACGGTCGGCGGCTCGCCCAGCGACAGGCCGATCTCACGCTGGGCGTGGGCGACGCGGGTGAGGCTGTCGATGAGCAGCAGCACCTTGAGGCCCCTCGCGCGGAAATCCTCGGCGATGGCGGTGGCGCGCATCGCGGCGCGCAGGCGCAGCAAAGGCGCATGGTCGGCGGGGACGGCGACGACGACGGATTTCTCCCGCACGTCGGGCGGCAGGCGCGTGGCGAGGAAATCGGCGACCTCGCGGCTGCGCTCGCCGATCAGGCCGACGACGATCACGTCAGCCTCGGCGCCGGCGATCATCTGACCCATCAGCACCGACTTGCCGACGCCCGAGCCGGCGATGATCGCGATGCGCTGGCCGACGCCGGCGGTGAGCAGCGAATTGACGGCGCGCACGCCGATGTCGAACGGCTGGGTGACGCGGGCGCGGTCGAGCGGGTTTCCGGGACGGCCGGCGAGCGGCCAGCGGTCGACCGAGGCGACCGGGCCGAGACCGTCGAGCGGCTGGCCGAGCCCGTCGACGACGCGGCCGAGCAGGGCCGGGCCGACTTCGGCCATCGAGCCGCTGGAATCGGGGACGACGCGGGCGCCGCTGGCGTGGGGCGCGTCGCCGTCGAGCGCCATCAGCAAGGTGCGCTCGCCGCGGAAGCCGACCACCTCGGCGCGGGCGGCATGGCCGTCGGCGGCGACGACGCGGGCGCCGGCGCCGACCGGCTTGTCGAGCCCGGTCGCCTCCAGCATCAGCCCGTCATAGGCGGCGAGGCGGCCGACGCGGCGCGGCCCTTCGTCGTGTACGGCGACGCCGCCGAGGAGCCCGCGGGCCTGGTCGAGCAAGGCGCTCATTTCGGCGCCCCCATGCGGTCGAGCTCGGCGCGCAGGCGCTCGAGCCGGATGGCGGGGCTGTCCTCGATCCAGCCGGTCGCGGTCTCGATGCGGATCGCGCCGCGCTCCAGCGCGGGATCCGCCTCGAGCGGCACGGGGAGCCCGGCCTCGGCGAGCAGGAGAACGTCCTCGGGGTGGAGGCGCATCTTCGCGGCGGCCGCTTCCGCGCCGAGCATGGCGGCGGCGTTCTTGGCGCGGGAGAGGAGGAGGACGGGATCGACGCCGACCTCGCCGACGAGCTGGCGGACCAGCCGGTCGACCGTCTCGGCGAGGAGCAGAGCGAGCTGCTGCTCGGGAAGCGGGCGCAGCGCCTCAAGCGACCGGGCGAGGCTTGCGACCGCCTCGCGCTCCGCCGCGAAGTCCTGCTCGGCCGCCTCGCGGCCCGCTTCGTAGCCGAGCGCGAAGGCCTCCGCCTCGATCCGGGCGACTTCGTCCTCGGGGCTGGGCGCGGCCGGATCGTCGTTCGCCGGCTCCTCCCCCGCCATCGGCGTGAAGGTCGGCGCGGCGCGGCCGATGACGAAGCTGCCGAGGCTGGAGGCGGCGCTCCCCCCGCCGCGGAGCAGCCTAGACATAGTCGTCGCCCCGGCCGGCGAGCATGATCGTGCCGTCGTCGGCAAGGCGCCGCGCGATGGCGAGCACTTCCTTCTGCGCGTCCTGGACGTCGCCGAGCCGCATCGGCCCGCGCTCCTCGATCTCGTCGCGGATCGAGTCCGCGGCGCGGCTCGACATGCAGCCGAACATCTTGTCGCGCAGTTTCTCCTCCGCGCCCTTCAGCGCGACGACGAGGATCTCGTTGTCGATGTTCCTGAGCAGCATGCCGAGATTCTTCTCGTCGAGCTCCATCAGGTCGTCGAAGACGAACATCTCCTCGTCGATCTTCTGGGCGAGCTGCTTGTCGATCTTGCCGAGGCTGCGGATGATCCTTTGGTCGGTCCCGGGCCGGGTGGCGGTGAGGATCTTGGCGGCCTCGCTGGCGCCGCCGCGGGCGGGCGCGGGCGAGGAGGCGACGCGCGAGACTTCGCCGACCAGGATGGCCTCGAGCTCGGCCAGCGCCTCGGCCGTCACCGTCTCCAGCGTCGCGACGCGGTAGATGACGTCGCTCTGCGAGTCGGCGGGGAGGAGCTGGAGCACGTCCGCCGCGATCGGCGGCTCGAGATGGGCGAGGACGATGGCCGCGATCTGGGGATGCTCGTTCTCGATCAGCGCGGCGATCGTCTTGGCGTCCATCCAGCGCAGCGCATCGAGCGCCCGGCTGCGGGTCGGCGGGGTGATGCGAGCGAGCACAGTCTCGGCGCGCTCGGCGCCGAGCGCATGCTCCATGACGGCGCGGATGCGCGGCGCGGCGCCGAAGCCGATGGTGGTGCGGGCCCTGGCGCGGGTCATGAAGGTGTCGAACACCGCCTCGACCTGCTGCTCGGAGACGTCGGCGATGTTGAACATCGCGCTGCCGAGATGCTGGACCTCGTGCGGATCGAGATAGCTCAGTATCTCCGCCGCCTCGTTGTCGCCGAGCATCATCAGCAGGATGGCGGCGGCCTCGCTGCCGGCCGGCGTGTCGGCGGCGGCGGCGGGCGCTTCGGGTGCGAGCACCGGGGTTTCGGCCTTATCCATTCCTGGAAGCTCCATCATTCTGGTCGGCGCGGATCAGGTCGCGCACGACGAGCGCGGCGCGGGCGGGATCCTGGCGGACGAAGTTGCGGATGAGCGCGGCGCGCGCCTCGTAATCGTGGGCCGCCTCGATCATTTCGAGGGTCACCTTGGCGTCGGGGTCGCTGCGCGCCTGGTCGGCGATGGCGGCGGCCATTTCCCCGCCGACCCGGGCGCGGCCGGTGCGCGCCGCTTCGCTGCGCTGGGCGAGGTGGGCGTTGAGCTTCTTCAGCAGCGGCCTGCCGAAGCCGAAGACCAGCAGGGCGACCGCGCCGAGCGCGGCGAGGTTGCGGGCCAGCGAGCCGACCCAGCTAGCCTCCCACCAGGCCGGCGCGGCCGCCTCGACCGGCGCGAACTGGCGGGCCGAGATGGCGACCATGTCGCCGCGCTGCGCATCGAAGCCGATCGCGCCTTTGACGAGTTGCTCGAGCTGGGCGAGCTCTTCCTTGCTGCGCGGGGCGCCGTCGGCGTTGCGCAGGGCCACCGCGACACTGAGGCGCTTGACGCTGCCGGAATGCTGGCGGGTGACCGAGACCTCGCGGCCGACCGCGAAGTTGCGGGTGTAGTTTTCGGTGCGGCGGCCGGCGGCGGCGCCTTCGGCGGCGCCGGGGACCGGCGGCACCATCGCGCCTTCGGGAGCGGCGGCGACTTCGGTGGCCGGCGGCGGATCGTTGGCGAGGGCGCCGGGGATTCCGCCCGCGGCTGCCTCGGGGGCGCCGTCGGCGATCAGCGAGCCTTCCTCGCTGGCGAGCGCCCGGGCGTTTTCCGGATAGCTTTCGCGGGTCGCCTGCACTTCGGAGAAATCGACGTCGGCATGGACCTCGGCGCTGAAATTGCCGGGGCCGAGGATCGGCGTGAGCAGCCGCGAGACCGACTGGAGGTAGCGCTCCTCGATCGCCGACTGAACGGCGAGCTGGCGCTCCGAGGCGGCATTGGGGCCGCCGGCGCCTTCGCGGGAGAGCAGCCGCCCGTTCTGGTCGACCACCGACACGCCCTCCGGCGCGAGGCCGGGGACGGAGGAGGCGACGAGGTGGACGATCGCCTGGATCTGCTGCTCGCCGAGCGTGCGGCCCTGGGCGAGGGTGAGCATGACCGAGGCGGCGGGCTGCGAGCGGTCGCGGATGAACACGCTCGGCGCCTCGACGGCGAGGTGGACGCGGGCGGTCTGCACCGCGTCGATCGCCTCGATGGTGCGGGCGAGGTCGAGCTCCTTGGCGCCGCGGATCCGCTCGCCCTCCACCGCGCGGCTGGAGCCGAGCGGCAGGCTGGAGATCATCTCGTCGCCGTTCGGCCCGCTCTGCGGCAGGCCCTTGGACGCGAGCAGCATCTTGGCATTGTGATAATCGTCTTCGGCAACGGTGACGGCGCCCGTGGTCCGGTCGATCTCGTGGGCGACGCCGCCGGCGCGCAGCGCCTCGACCACCGCCGCTTTCTCTTCGTCGGCCAAGCCGGAGAAGAGCGTGCGGCTCGGCGCGGCGCTGAACGCCATCCAGACCAGGAGGGCGATGCCCGCCAAAGCGAGGAAGCCGAGCGCGGGGAGGCTCTTCGCCACCGCCGGCTGCGCGGCGAAATTCTTCGCCGAGAGGATGACGCCCTCGAGGGGCCTGGCGCCGCCGCCGGCGCGCGCCGAAGCGCTGCGGGCCGGAACGGGGGCGAGATCGACGGTGGCTGTGGTGTCGCTCATCTTCTTATACCGGCATGTTCATGATGTCTTTGTAGGCGGAGAGCAGGCGGTTCCTGACCTGAAGCGTCGCTTCGAAGCCGATCGAGGCCTGCTGGCGGGCGAGCATCACCGCGGCGATGTCGGTGGTCTCGCCTTTCTCGTAGGCGGCGCTGATCTCCGAGGATTTCGACTGCAGGTCGTTGACTTGGTCGAGCGCGTTCTTCAGCGCGTCGCCGAAGCCTCCGGCGGCGCCGGGGCCGGCCTTGTCGCCGACGCCCGCGCCCGCGCCGGCGCCGAGCCCCGCCGCCTTCTGCAGCGCGCCATTCTGTTCGAGGATCGCGCTCCTCATCGCCATCAGCCGGTTCACGTCCATGGTCTCGTTTCCTTAGGCGGCCCGCATTTCGGCGAGCCGGTAGCGGAGGGTTCGTTCGGAGATGCCGAGGCGCTCGGCGGCGCGGGCGCGGTGGCCGCCTGCTTCGCTCAGCGCCTCGCGGATGATGCGCGCCTGGGCGCTGCGCGCGGCGTCGGCCCAGGAGCGGGGCGCCTGCGCGTCCGGCACCGGGGCGGCGTCGATGACGAGGTCGCCGGTCTCGATCCGCTCGCCCCGGCGCAGCAGCAAGGCGCGCTGGATGACGTTTTCGAGCTCGCGGCAATTGCCCGGCCAGGCGTGGGCGCAGAGGCGATCGAGCGCCTGCGCGCTCGGGAAGGGCAGCAAGGTGCCGGGCTGCGCGTGGCGGAGCAGGAAGGCGGCGGCGATCGCGCGCACGTCCTGGCGGCGGGCGCGCAGCGGCTGGAGCTGGACCGGAACGACGTTCAGCCGCCAGTAGAGGTCGGCCCGGAAGCGTCCGGCGGCGACTTCGGCGGCAAGGTCGCGGTTGGCGCAGGCGACGACGCGGACGTCGACCGGCTCCGGGCGGACGGCGCCGACCGGCAGCACTTCCTTCTCCTGCAGCGCGCGCAGCAGCTTGGCCTGGAGCGGGAGCGGGATCTCGGCGATCTCGTCGAGCAGCAGGGTGCCGCCCTCGGCGGCGCGGAACAGGCCCTCGCCTTCCTGGGCGGCGCCGGTGAAGCTGCCCTTGCGGTGGCCGAACAGGATCGCCTCCAGCATGGTCTCGGGAAGCGCGGCGCAATTGACGGCCGTGAACGGGCCCGACGCGCGGGGCGAGGCGGCGTGGAGATAGCGGGCGACGCCTTCCTTGCCGGTGCCGGTCTCGCCGAGGATGAGGACGGAGGCGTCGCTCGCCGCGATGCGGGCGGCGAATTCGAGCAGGCGGGCGCTTTCGGGCTCGCCGCACGCCGGGCGCAGCTTCGGGCGGACGAGCTCGGCGACGAGGGCGTTGCCGAACACCATGTCCTCAAATCCATAGCGGATATGGGCCGGCGCCTGGCCGACGAGGAAGCGCGGGCTCCCCTCGGCGATCTCCAGCACGACGTCGCCGGCGCGCGCGGCGCCGGCTTCCGACACGTCGAAGATGGAGGGGGCGGCCGGGCGCGGCGCGGCGGCGTCGAACACGCGCACCTCCAGCCCAGCCCCTTCGAGCCAGATGCGAAGCGCCGGATTGGAAGCCGCTGCCCTTTCGCTCAAGCCGATCATCTAAGTCCCCCGAATGTTCGAACGTTCGGGGACGTGACAGCAAGGAGCGTGCCAGATGGGCGCCCTCCCCTACTTCCTCTCTGCGTACGGACGCGCGCGCGCGTAGGGAGCGCGGCGGGCGTCAAGCTTCCGCCGTGAAAGGCGTCGAAAAACCGACGCCCTGAAAAAAGCCGCTAAATCGGTTCCGCGGCCTGCCGTTACTGCTTTCGTGGCAGGATCGGGATCAGCCCGGTGGCCTCTAACGAGCGGGAAAGGAACCGTAAGATGACCGTTATCAACACGAACACTTCTGCCCTTCGCGCCCAGAACGGCAGCCGGGTCGCCAATCAGGCCCTGCAGTCCGCGATGGAGCGTCTTTCGACCGGCAAGCGCATCAACTCCGCGAAGGACGACGCCGCCGGCCTCGCCATCGCCAGCTCGATGACCTCGCAGATCCGCGGCATGAGCCAGGCGATCCGCAACTCGAACGACGGCATTTCGCTGGCCCAGACGGCCGAAGGTGCCCTCAACGAAGTCACCAACATGCTGCAGCGGGTCCGCGAGCTGGCCGTGCAGAGCGCCAGCGGCACCTATTCGGACGACGACCGCACCAACCTGCAGGCCGAAGTCGCCCAGCTCGGTGCGCAGATCGACGACATCGTCGCCAACACGAACTTCAACGGGGTCACCGTGTTCGGCACCGCCGACGTCACGATCGACATCCAGACCGGCGCGAATTCCGGCGACACCACCTCGCTGACCGTCAGCGGCTTCGACGTCTCGGCGGCGAGCGGTGCCGACATCTCGACGGCAGCCGGCGCGGCGACCGCGCTCACCGACACCGACGCCGCCCTGAAGGCGGTGGCGACGACCCGCGCCTCGCTCGGCGCCGGCCAGAGCCGCCTGGAGTCGGTGGTCAACAACCTCTCCAACAACGTCACCAACCTCAGCGATGCGCGGTCGCGGATCGAGGACGCCGACTTCTCGGCCGAGACGACCAAGCTCGCCAAGGCCCAGATTCTGAGCCAGGCATCGACGGCGATGCTCGCCCAGGCGAACCAGAGCCAGCAGGGCGTGCTGAGCCTCCTGCGCTAAGCCACAAGGCCCAGCGGGGCGAAGGGCCCGGTGCGGGAAACCGCACCGGGCTTTTTCGTGTGCGCGGGCCGTCACGAGATCAGCGACGGCCGCCGAGCGCCTTGCGCAGGCGGTCGAGCGCCGCCTTCTTCAGCTGGCAGACGCGCGCGGCGCCGACGCCGAGCGTCAGGCCGATCTCTTCGAGGTTCATCTCCTCGACGAAGTAGAGCTGGAGGATCATCGCCTCGCGCTCCGGCAGCTGGCCGACCGCGCCGGCCAGCGCCTCCTTGAGACGGGCGCGGTCGAGCCCCTCGTCGGCGGCTTCCTCGGCATCGGCGAACCACATCGAATGGTCCGAATAGACCTCGTCGATCGATTCGTGGCGGACCGACTCGGTCTCGTCGGCGAGGCGGCGATATTCGGCCGGCTCGAGGCCAAGCGCCTCGGCCATCTCCGCCTCGGTGGCGGCGCGGCCGAGGCCGTCCTCCAGCCTGCGGCGCACCTCGGCGAACTGACGGCGGCGCGCCATGGCCGAGCGGCAGATCGTCGCCTGGCGGCGCATATGGTCGATCATCGCCCCCCGGATCCGCATCGCGGCATAGGTCGAGAAAGCGTGGCCGCGATCCTCGTAGCCGTTGGCGGCCTCGACGAGGGCGACCATGCCGATCTGGACGAGATCCTCGATCTCGATCGACGCGCCGAGGCGGGCGTGGACGTGCCAGGAGATCTTTCGCACGAGGTTCATGTGGGTGCGCACGAGCGCCTCGGGCGACGGGCGCGGCTGGCGCGCGTAGACGGCCGGGCCGATTGTGGGATCTTCAAGCGCCATAGGCGGCCTCCATGCCGAAGAAGCGGCAGCCGCCGAGGGATGGCGGAAGCTCTTCGGAGACGATGTTGCGGGCGATGCGGCGGATCGCGATGCTGGCGCGGGCGCCGGGGAAAGCCTCGACCCAGGGGCGCTTCCTGAACACCGCCTCGCGGACGTGGCCGTCCTCGGGCAGGGCGCCGCAGTAGCGCAGGGTGACGGAGAGGAAGCGGGCGATCACCGCCTCGAAGCGGGAGAAGAGCGCCCGCCCGCCGGTCTCGTCGTGGACGCGGTTGGCGATCACCGAGACCTCGGTGCAGCCGTGGGCGGTGACGAGCGCCTTCACCGCCGCATAGGCGTCCATGAAGGCGGTCGGCTCCTCGGAGAGGGCGAGGATCACCCGGTCCGAGGCGGCGACGATGTCGAGCGTCTCGCGGGCGATGCCGCTGCCGGTGTCGACGACGACATAGTCGAGCGCGCCGGCATAGGGGCGGAAGCTGTCGGCGAGGCGGCGGCGCTCGCTCGTGCCGAGCCGCGATCCGACGCCGAGGCCGCTATGGCCGGGGAGCAGCATCATGCCGCCGGGGCCGGACTGCAGCACCTCGTCCATGCCGCAATGGCGCCCGAGCAAATCGGCGAGCGTCCAGTTGCTGTCGACGCCGGCGAGGATGTTGGCGTTGGCGAGGCCGGTGTCGCAATCGACCAGCAGGGTGCGCTTGCCCATGGCGGCGAGCGCGGCGGCGAGGTTGACGCTGATATTGGTCTTGCCGACCCCGCCCTTGCCGCTGGTGACGGCGATGACACGGGCCTGGCGAAGGGAATGTTCGATCACGCGTTCACCTCGTTCTGGAGCAGGGGCCGGCTCGTCTCGCCGCCGACCACGGCGACGACCTCGACCGGCTTGCCATCGGGAATTTCAAGGAAGGAGAGGACGGGGACGTCCGGCAGATGCGGCGCCAGCAGCCGGGCGAGCGCGCGGCGGGCGACGGGCGAGGTCACCACGGCGAAGCGGCGGCCTTCGGCCATGAGCGGCGCGGCGATGTCGCCGACCGCAGCCACGATCTTCTGGGCGAGGCCCGGCTCGACCGGATGGACGGCGTCGCGGCCGGTGCGGATCGCCTGGTTGAGCAGGCTTTCCAGATTGCCGTCGAGGGTGACGACGGGAAGCGGCAGCTTCACCGGGATCAGCGTCTGGACGATCAGCGCGCCGATCCGCTGGCGCACCGCCTCGACGAGCTGGACCGGATCGGCCTCTTCGCGGGCGGCGTCGGCCATCGCCTCGGCGATGCGGCGGAAGTCCTTGAGCGGAACACCCTCGGCGAGCAGGGCCCGGCAGAGCGCGGCGACCGAAGCGAGCGGCAGCGGCTGCGGCGTCAGGTTGGCGACGAGCTGCGGCGCGGTCTCCTTCAGCGCATCGAGCAGCTTCTGCGCCTCGTCCATGCCGAACAGTTCGGCGGCGGCGGACTGGATGATCTGGTTGAGGTGGGTGGCCGCCACCGTGGCGGGATCGACGACCGTATAGCCGGCGACCACCGCTTCGGCGCGGCGCGCGGGCGGGATCCAGATGGCGTCGAGGCCGAAGGTCGGGTCCTTGCAGGCGCGGCCGTCCACCGCCTCGAGCACGTCGCCGGCGTCGAGGGCGAGGAGGTCCTCCGGCCAGATCTCGTCCTCGGCGTGGATCACGCCGGCCACGGTGATCCGGTAGCTGTTGGCGGGGAGCGCCAGATTGTCGCGCACCCGCACCATCGGCACCACGAAGCCCAATTCGCGCGAGAGCTGGCGGCGGATGCCGGTGATCCGGGCCATCAAGGGCGCGCCCTTGCGCTCGTCGACTAGGCCGATGAGGCCGTAGCCGAGCTCGAGGCCGAGGGCGGCGTCGTCGCTTACCTCGTCCCAGCCGATCAGGCTCGGCGAGACCGGCGGCGCCGGCTCCTCGGCGGGCGCGGCGGCCTTGGCGGCATCGGCCTTGTGCAGCTTCCAGGCGAGGAAGGCGGAAAGGGCGGCGGCCGGGAGGATGATCATGTGCGGCATGCCGGGCAGCACGCCGAGGAAGAAGAGGATGCCCGCGACCGGCGCCCAGGCCTTGGCCGAGCCGAACTGCGAGACGATCTGGCCCGACAGATCGAGCGGCGAGCTGACCCGGGTGACGATCGAGGCGGCGGCGATCGAGAGGAGGAGGGCCGGGACCTGCGCCACCAGCGCGTCGCCGATGGCGAGGAGCACGTAGGTGGAAGCGGCGTCGCCGAGCGACATTCCGTGGCTCAACGTGCCGAGCACCAGGCCGCCGATGATGTTGATGAACAGGATGAGGACGCCGGCGACGGCGTCGCCCTTCACGAACTTGGAGGCGCCGTCCATCGAGCCGTAGAAATCGGCTTCGGTGGCGACTTCCTGGCGCCGCGCCTTGGCGTCTTCCGGGGTCAGCAGCCCGGCGTTGAGATCGGCGTCGATCGCCATCTGCTTGCCCGGCATCGCGTCGAGGGTGAAGCGGGCCGAGACTTCGGAGACGCGCCCCGCGCCCTTGGTGATGACGACCAGGTTGATGATCATCAGGATCGCGAAGACGAAGATGCCGACCGCATAGTCGCCGGCGATGAGGAAGCTGCCGAACGCCTCGATCACGTGCCCGGCGGCGGCCGAACCTTCGTGGCCGCTGACGAGGACGACGCGGGTCGAGGCGACGTTGAGCGCCAGCCTCAGCAGGGTCGCGAACAGGAGGACGGTCGGGAAGGAGGAGAAATCGAGCGGCTTGGCGACGTTCAGCGCCACCATCAGCACCGCGAGGCTGATCATGATGTTGGCGATGAAGCCGGCGTCGAGCAGCATCGCCGGCACCGGCACGACCATCAGCATGACGAGCAGCAAGGTCGCGATCGGCAGCACGGCGCCGCGCCCGGCGCTCAGCCACACTTTCCTGGTGAGGACGGCCTGGCTCATTTCGTCAGCCTCCGAGCTGCGCCAGCATCAGATAAGCGAGGCGCGCATATTCGGGGGACGGCCCGGCTGGGCGGTCCCGGTTGAAATCGAGGTCGGCGGTGCGGATTTCCGGCACCGCGAACGGATCGAGCGGCAGGCCCGGCGCAGGCCGGGGCGCCGTAGCGGGAAGGGCGTCGCCGCCGATCTTGTCGGCGAAGCGCTCGCGTATCTGGGCGAAGCTGCGCGGCGCGCCGCCGGGGCCGTAGAAGACCCAGCGGTTGGCGCGGGCTGCCGCCGGCAGCATCGCGGCCGCCGACCCGTCGGGGTTCGCGTCATGCGCTTTGAGGAAGCGCGCCGCGCCGGCCGGGCCGAGGAAGTGGGCGAGGTAGAGATCGACGCCTTCGACCGGGCGGCCGAGGCGGCCTTCCAGATAGGCGCGGTTGTCGGCGGCGAATTCGCCGGCCATCGCGGAGGCGGCCTCGGGCTGGCGGCGCAGGTCGAGGATCTGGCGGCGCAGCTGCGGGTCGGCGACCGTGAAGCGCCCGTTCGCGCCGCGGCGGATCGAGGCGGCGGCCCAGCCGAGGCCGTGGGCGTCGCCATGCTTCTTCACGGTGGCGAGCCAGGTCTGCTCGATGAACTGGAAGAGGCCGGTGGCGCTCGAGGTCTTCGCCTTGGCGTTGGGATTGAGGCCGCTTTCGACCTTGGCCTGGTTCAGCAGATAGCCGAAATCGACGCCGGTGCGGGCGGCGGCAAGCTGGATCGCGCCGGTGACGCGGTCGCCGGCTCCCAGTCCCTTGCCTGTCATCGTCGTCGGAATCATGACGCCCCCATTGGTT
>JBKBVA010000054.1:0-11407 GCA_046289665.1 Allosphingosinicella sp. | reverse complement strand
ACCGCCTTCGGCGGTCCCCCTCCCCACGCGAGGCGTGGGGAGGCAAATAGGCCGCCCCCCTCATATGTGCTTCACGTCGTCGGGTATGTTGTAGAAGGTCGGGTGGCGATAGATCTTGTCGGCGGCGGGATCGAACATCGCCGCGTCGTCGCCGGGGTCGGACGCGGCGATTTCGGCCGAGGGCACGACCCAGAGGCTGACGCCCTCCATCCGCCGCGTATAGGTGTCGCGGGCGTGGCGGAGCGCGATGCCGGCATCGGGCGCGTGGACCGAGCCGACATGGCGGTGCGAGAGCCCGCCCTTGGAGCGGACGAAGACTTCCCAGAGAGGCCAGTCCTTCACGACAGAATCTCCGTCATCCCGGCGCAGGCCGGGATCTCGTAGAGTGAAAGGCGCGGCGCCTCTTTCGGGCCGAGATCCCGGCCTTCGCCGGGATGACGTGCTTCCTTGCGCGAGGCGCTCACGCCGCTGCCCTCCGCGCATGCTTCTCCGCATAGGCCGCGGCCGCTTCGCGGACCCAGGCGCCGTCTTCCCAGGCGTCGCGCCGGGCCTTCATGCGCTCCTTCGCGACCGGGCCTTCGCCGCGGACCACCGCGTAGAATTCCTCCCAGTCGATCTCGCCGAAATCGTAGCCGCCTTTCTCCTCGTTCCAGGCGAGCGCCGGATCGGGGATGGTGATGCCGATCGCCTCGGCCTGCGGCACGGTGATGTCGACGAACTTCTGGCGGAGCTCGTCATTGGTCTCGCGCTTGATCCGCCAGCGCATCGACTGGGCGGTGTTCGGGCTGTCGGCGTCGGGGGGGCCGAACATCATCAGGCTCGGCCACCACCAGCGGTTGAAGGCGTCCTGCATCATCCGCCGCTGCTCGGCGGTGCCGGCCATCATCGCCATCGAGATTTCGTAGCCCTGGCGCTGGTGGAAGCTCTCTTCCTTGCAGACGCGGACCATGGCGCGGGCATAGGGGCCGTAGCTGGTGCGCTGCAGCGGCACCTGGTTCATGATCGCCGCGCCGTCGACCAGCCAGCCGATCGCGCCGATATCGGCCCAGGTCAGCGTCGGATAGTTGAAGATGGTGCTGTACTTGGCCTTGCCCGAGTGCAGCGCCTCGATCATCTCCTCGCGCGACGTGCCGAGGGTCTCGGCGGCGCTGTAGAGGTAGAGGCCGTGCCCCGCCTCGTCCTGGACCTTGGCGAGCAGGATCGCCTTGCGCCGCAGCGAGGGCGCCCGGCCGATCCAATTGCCTTCGGGGAGCATGCCGACGATCTCGCTGTGCGCATGCTGCGAGATCTGGCGGGTGAGGGTGCGGCGATAGGCCTCGGGCATCCAGTCCTTGGGCTCGATGAACTCGTCGGCGGCGACCCGCGCCTCGAAGGCGGCGAGCTTCTCCGGATCCTCGGTGCCGGCCACCTTGTTCGTCTTCGAAAGCTCGGTCGTGTACATCTTCTTCTCCTGCCCGCGCCCCTAGCAGGAGGCGCCTTTTGCAGCAACCAACGCACGAGCCTCCGCCGCGTCGCAGGAGGGAAAGTTCACGAAGTTCATAGTCTCTCGGGCAGTCCGGAACTTCGCGCCCGGCGCCGCGATCGGCAGCGTTCCGCACATGTCAAAGAGCACTGGAACATATATAGAACTCGGACCCTCAGGTCAAGACGCGGCTGCCCCGAACCCCTCGGCGAGGAAGCGCTCCGCGAAGGCGCAGTGGAGGGCGACGCCGCGCGCCAGCACCTCCTCGTCGACCATCATCCGCGTATTGTGGAGCGGGGGCTGCGCGGCCGGATCGGCGCCGTCCGGCGCGACGCCGAGAAAGGCCATCGCGCCGGGCACCGCGCGCAGGACGTAGGCGAAGTCCTCCGCGCCCATGATCGGCGCGGCCAGCTCCTGCCACGGATCCTCGCCGCCGCCGACCGCGCGCGCGCATTCGCGCACCAAAGCGGTGGCGCGGGCATCGTTGAACGTGACCGGATAGCCGGGATCGATGCGCGCCTCGCCGGTGAGGCCGTGCGCCGCGGCGACGTGGCGGACGATGCGCTGGAACGCCTCCTGAAGCGCCGTTCGCCTTTCCTCCGAAAGCGTGCGCAGCGTGCCGAGCAGCTCGGCGGTGGCCGGAACGATGTTGTGGGCGGTGCCGGCATCGATCTTCGTGATCGACAGCACGGCCGGATCGGTGACCGGAACGGTGCGGGCGATATGCGCCTGCAGCGCCATCACGATCTCGCAGGCGACCGGGATTGGATCGAGGCTGTCGTGCGGCATGGCGGCGTGGCCGCCCTTGCCGGCGATCGTCGCCTCGAGCTTGTCGGCCGAGGCGAGCAGAGGCCCGGCCTTCGAGACGACGCTGCCGCGCTTCATCGTCGGCCAGATGTGAAGCGCAAAGGCGGCGTCGGGGCGGCGGCCGGGCAGGACGTCGTCGATCAGCCCGTCCTCGATCATGAAGCGGGCGCCGTGCCAGCCCTCCTCGCCCGGCTGGAACATGAAGGCCACGGTGCCCGCGAGGCTTTCGCGGCGCGCGCACAGCGCCCGGGCGGCGCCGACCAGCATCGCGCTGTGGGCGTCGTGGCCGCAGGCGTGCATGGCGCCGCGATTGCGCGAGGCGAAGGGAAGGCCCGTCTCCTCCTCCATCGGCAGCGCATCCATGTCGCCGCGCAGCAGCACGGCGCGGCCATTGTCGCTCCCGCCGCGCAGGATGGCGACGAGGCCGCTGGTCGAGGGTCCTTCGCGAAATTCGAGCGGCAGGCCGGCGAGCGCGGCCCTGATCTTCGCCGTGGTGCGCGGGCAATCGAGCCCGATCTCCGGATCGGCATGGATTTCGCGCCGCAGCGCGACGACGCCGTCCAGCTCGGATTCGCCCGCCGCGGCCCAGTCGGTGCGGTCCGTAAAGGTCATTTTCGCTTCCTTCCGCTTTGGCTCGAACGCGGCCGATCGGGATTGCGATCCACGATTGCCACGAGACGCGGAAGGAGTGAAGCCGACTAGGCACGTGCCTGCCGTCGGCCGAAGCGATCGAAGGCCCGGCGGCGGCCGGCGTCCTGAAGACGAGATGATCGCCGCCGCCCGGACCCGATCTATCACCAGCAGGTGCCGTAATATTCCGTCATATATTCCGTGAACTGGCCGGTGAAGGAGGTGGTGCGGTCGCAGTACATGATCCAGCGCCCCATCACGGTCGTATAGGTCGAGTCATAGTAGACATTCTCGTACTTGATGCCCGAATCGTTCGCAGTGGCGGGGCCAGCGCCGAGCGGAACCATCGCCGCCATCGCAGCAGCATAAACGAAGATCTTCTTCACGGATTGTCTCCTTCCCCTAAGGAAAGGAGAAATGAGCATCGAGAGCGAAGACAGTCAAGGGCGACCGGTCTTCGACGTCATCATCGACGACACGCGGTGACGAGAAGCATGACGACTATCGGAAAGCTCAGACCCGCTCGATCACCGTGGCGATCCCCTGGCCGACGC
The DNA here is from genome assembly GCA_046289665.1 of Allosphingosinicella sp. GTDB lineage: Bacteria > Pseudomonadota > Alphaproteobacteria > Sphingomonadales > Sphingomonadaceae > Allosphingosinicella. The sequence goes on along the minus strand of JBKBVA010000054.1, from coordinate 7,954 downwards.
CGATGCACATCGCGCACAAGGCGTAGCGGCCGCCGGTGCGGTGCAGTTCCTCGGTGGCGGTGAGGAGGAGGCGCGCGCCGGACATGCCGAGCGGGTGGCCGAGGGCGATGGCGCCGCCGTTCGGGTTTACGTGCGGCGCGTCGTCGGGGAGGCCGAGCTCGCGCAGCACCGGGAGCGCCTGGGCGGCGAAGGCCTCGTTGATCTCGATGACATCCATGTCGCCGATGGTGAGGCCGAGGCGGGCGAGCAGTTTCTGCGAGGCGGGCGCGGGGCCGATGCCCATGATCCGCGGCTCGACCCCGGCGACCGCGCCGCCGAGGATGCGCGCGCGGGGCGTCAGGCCGTTGCGCTTCGCCGCTTCCTCCGAGGCGACGAGCATCGCGGCGGCGCCGTCATTGACCCCCGAGGCGTTGCCGGCGGTGACGGTGCCGTCCTTGCGGACGATCGGGCGAAGCTTCGCGAGCGCTTCGAGGCTGGTCTTGCGCGGATGCTCGTCGCGGTCGACGACAACAGGATCGCCCTTGCGCTGCGGGATCTCGACCGGGACGATCTCGGCGGCGAGGCGGCCATTCTCCTGCGCGGCGGCGGCCTTGTCCTGGCTGCGCACGGCGAAGGCGTCCTGGTCCTCGCGGCGCACCTTCCACGCGTCGGCGACGTTCTCGGCCGTGGACGGCATGGTGTCGTCGCCATAGGCGTGCTTCATCTTCGGGTTGACGAAGCGCCAGCCGATCGTGGTGTCGTACATCTCCGCGTTGCGGTCGAAGGCCGAGGTCGCCTTGGCCATGACGAAGGGCGCGCGGCTCATGCTCTCCGAGCCGCCGGCGACGAGCAGATCCGCTTCCGAGCCGCGGATGACGCGGGCGGCCATCGCGACCGCGTCCATGCCCGAGCCGCACAGGCGGTTGAGCGTCACGCCGCCCGATTTGTGCGGGAGGCCGGCGAGGAGGCCCGCCATGCGCGCGAGGTTCCTGTTGTCCTCGCCGGCCTGGTTGGCGCAGCCGAGGATGACGTCGTCCACCTGCTCCCAGTCCACGCCGCCGTTGCGGTCGATGAGGGCGCGGATCGGGATCGTGGCGAGATCGTCGGCGCGCACATGGGCAAGCGCGCCGCCGTAGCGGCCGATCGGGGTGCGGACGGCGTCGCAGATGAAGGCGTGGGTGGTCATTGCATTCTCCGTCATGCCGGACCCGATCCGGCATCCATCTTCTCTTCGCGCCGAGGCTGTTAAGGAAGATGGACCCCGGATCAAGTCCGGGGTGACGGAGACAGGCGGCAAGGCTAGAGCACCTTCCATGTCCTACGAGACCATTCTCTTCTCCCTCGACGCCGGCATCGCCCGGCTCACCCTCAACCGGCCGGAGCGGCTGAACAGCTTTACCGTGCGGATGCACGAGGAGGTGGCGGACGCCCTGTCGCGGCTGGACGGCGCGCGGGTGCTGGTGCTGACCGGGGCCGGGCGCGGCTTCTGCGCCGGGCAGGACCTGAACGACCGGGCGGTGGCGCCGGGCGAGGCGGTGGATCTCGGCGATTCGGTCGAGGTCTGGTACAATCCGCTGATCCGCACCCTCACCTCCCTCCCCTTCCCCGTCGTCGCGCGGGTGAACGGGGTGGCGGCGGGGGCGGGGGCGAACATCGCGCTCGCCTGCGACATCGTGATCGCGGCGAAGTCCGCCAAGTTCATCCAGTCCTTCGCCTCCATCGGCCTCATCCCGGACAGCGGCGGCACCTGGGCGCTGCCGCGCCTCGTCGGCCAGGCGCGGGCGATGGGCCTGGCGCTCACCGCCGAGCCGCTGCCGGCTTCGACCGCGGCGGAGTGGGGGCTGATCTGGAAGGCGGTGGAGGACGAGGCGCTCGATGCCGAGGTCGATTCGCTGGCGGAACGCTTCGCCAAGGGGCCGACGCGCGGGCTCGGCCGGATCCGGAAGATGATCCGCGAGAGCTGGGACCACGATCTCGAGCAGGAACTGGTCCTCCAGCGCGACGCGATGCGCGAGCTCGGCTATAGCGAGGATTATCGCGAAGGCGTGGCGGCGTTCATGGAGAAGCGGAAGCCGGAGTTCAGGGGACGCTGATGACCCCCAACATCCGTTCGGGCTGAGCCTGTCGAAGCCCTTCCTTGTTCTTGCTCCGCGAAGGGAAGTAGAGGGCTTCGACAAGCTCAGCCCGAACGGAAAATGGCAATGAAGACCCAGACCCTCCTCAACTACGCTCAGGACCGCTGGTACGAGGCGCCGGCGGGGTCGCTGGCCGAGGTGCAGAGCGCGGTGACCGGGGAGACGGTGGCGCGCACCGGAAGCGACGGCCTCGATTTCAGGGCGATGCTCGACCATGCGCGCAAGGTCGGCGGGCCGGCGCTCCGGAAGATGACCTTCCACGAGCGGGCGTGGATGCTCAAGGACCTCGCCAACGCGATCATGGCGCGCAAGGAGGAGCTGTACGAGCTCAATTACGAGACCGGCGCGACCCGGACCGACGGCTGGATCGACATCGAGGGCGGCGCGGGGACGCTCTATTCCTTCTCGTCCAAGGGGCGGCGCGAGCTGCCCAACCAGCGCATCCTGATCGACGGGCAGATGGAGATGCTGTCCAAGGGCGGCAGCTTCGTCGGCCAGCACGTCTACACGCCGCTCCAGGGCGTGGCGGTGCACATCAACGCCTTCAACTTTCCGGTTTGGGGGATGCTCGAGAAGCTCGGGCCCACCTTGCTCGCGGGCGTCCCCGCCATCGTCAAGCCGGCATCGGCCACCGGCTATCTCGCCGAGGCGGCGTTCCGGATCATGATCGAGGCCAATGTGCTGCCGCCCGGCGCGCTGCAGCTGGTGATGGGCGGGGTGGGCGATCTGCTCGACCATCTCACCCTCCAGGACGTGGTGAGCTTCACCGGCTCGGCGCAGACCGCGATGAAGCTCCAGACCCATCCGGTGATCGCGCGCGAGAGCGTGCGCTTCATCGCCGAGCGCGACAGCCTGAACGCCTCGGTGCTCGGGCCGGACGCGGGGCCGGGGACGCCGGAATTCGACCTGTTCGTCAAGGAGGTGGCGCGCGAGATGACGGTGAAGGCGGGGCAGAAATGCACCGCCATCCGCCGCGCCATGGCGCCGGCCGAGCATATCGACGCGGTCGAGGAGGCGCTGAAGGCCCGGCTCGGCAAGGTGAAGATCGGCAATCCGCGCGAGGACGGCGTGACGATGGGCGCGCTCGCCAGCCGGGCGCAGCTCCGCTCGGTCCGCGAGGCGGTGGCGGAGCTGGCCAAGTCCGCCCGGATCGTGTCGGGCGATCCGGAGGCGTCGCCGGTGGAGGGGAACGGGGCGTTCATCGCGCCGATCCTGCTGCGCTCCGACGATCCGTGGGGCACCGACGCGATCCACGACGTCGAGCCGTTTGGGCCGGTCTCGACGATCATGCCGTACCGCGACATGGCGGACGCGGTGGCGCTCGCCAATCGCGGCATGGGGAGCCTGGCCCTGTCGCTGTTCACGTACGACGCAAGCGTGGCCGAGGAGTTCGTGCTCGGCGCCGGCGCGTATCACGGGCGGATGCTGATCCTCGACCGCACCTCGGCCAAGGAATCGACCGGCCACGGCTCTCCCCTCCCCGTCCTCGTCCATGGCGGCCCGGGGCGCGCCGGCGGCGGCGAGGAGATGGGCGGGATACGCGGCGTCACCCACTATATGCAGCGCACCGCCTTGCAGGGATCGCCGGCGGTGCTCTCCAGCGTGGTGAAGCAGTGGCTGCCCGGTGCGCCCAAGCCCGAAGGCGAGGTCCACCCGTTCCGCAAGCGCATCTCGGAGCTCGAGGTGGGCTATACGCTGAAGACGGCGAGCCGGACGGTCAGCCTAGAGGATATCGAGCATTTCGCCCATTTCACCGGCGACACCTTCTACGCCCATATGGACGAGGAAGCGGCCAAGGCGAGCCCGATCTTCGAGGGCCGGGTCGCGCACGGCTACCTGATCCTCTCCTTCGCGGCCGGCCTGTTCGTCGAGCCGGCGCCGGGGCCGGTGCTCGCCAATACCGGGCTGGAGAACCTGCGCTTCCAGACGCCGCTCTATCCCGGCGATTCGATGCGGGTGGAGCTGACGGTGAAGACCAGGAGCGTGCGCGACGAGGAGAAAGGCGAGGTGCGCTGGGCGGTCTACATCTTCAACCAGAAGGACGAAGTGGTCGCGACCTACGACCTTCTGACGATGAACCGGCCTTGAGATCGTCACCCGGACTTGATCCGGGCTCCACCTTTGAACCGGGCACCGCAGCAAGGAAGAAGGTGGATGCCGGATCAAGTCCGGCATGACGGCCTCTCGCGTTCAGCTGCCCGGCGCGGACTTTCGATAGGCGGCGAGGTCCTCGCCCAGATAGGGGTTGTTCGCCTCGCGCACTTCGGCCGCCGCTTCGTCGTAGAGGAAGGGCAGGAAGGCGTAGCGCGTGCCCCTGGTCACCGGCGTCGCCTCGTGGAGCAGGCCGCAGGAGAAGACGACGGCGCCGCCGGTCGGCGCGCGGTAGGTGCGCGGGCCGAATTCGGGGAAGCGCAGGTCCCCGCCCTCATAGTCGCCGGCATTGAGGTTGATGGTGACGGCGAAGCGACGGTGGGCGGTGCCCTTGGTCGTGTTGTCGCGGTGCGGGCGGAAATGGCCGCCGCTCTCCGCGTCGTAGCAGCCGATCAGATAGCGCTCCATCCGGCTCGCCTCGAACTGGAAGGCGCGGCGGATCATCGGGAGGAGGCGGCGCTGGATGCGGCCGGCGAGGCGGCGCTGCAGCTTTTCGTCCTCGATGACATGGTCGCGGCGCAGCTTGTGGGCGGGATCGGTGACGAGGACGGTCTTGCCGCCGACGTCGCGCATGAAGCCGGAGGGCTCGCCGCCCGAGCTCTTGTAGAGGTCGATCAGTTCCCGGCACAGCTCCGGCTCGAAAATGTGGGGGACGGTGAGGACCGGCGCGAAGGCGGCGGGCGGCGGCGCGGCGAGGACGGCCTGGAGATCGGCCAGCGCGCGCTCGGCCATGGCCAGCGGGTAGCGGCCGACGACGCGCAGCATCGGATCGAGGAGCAGCATGTGGGGGCGGTATTCGCCGCCCGCGTCGACTGCGCCGAGGCGGGCGGCGAGGCCGCGATCGTAATCGAGGAACCAGCGCAGGCCCGGCAGCATCTGGGCGATGCGGCCTTGCGCTACGTCTTGCGGGTCCGCGGTGATGCCGAAGAAGCAGGCGTGGAGATCGTCGAACAGGGGGCGCTTCGCCAGCACCGCGCCGAGCGCCGCGGCGGCGGCTTCGTCTCCGGCCGAGGGCGTGAGGAGGAGCAGGATGTGGCGCCCGGCGACGGTGTCGAACTTGTAGTCCGGCCGCCCGTCCAGCGCCTGCGCGGCGAACCAGGGAACGGCGTCGCCCGGCTCGAGCGGGCGGCCGGGCGGCGCGGGCGCGCTCATTCGGGCGGCCAGCCTTCGAGGACCTCCACGAAGCGGGTGAGCCAGGCGTTGGTCTGGTGGCCGTCGACGACGCGGTGGTCGATGGTGAGCGAGACATAGGCCATCGGGCGGATCTGGATGGTGTCGACGCCCTCGACCTCGCGCACCACCACCCTCTTTTCGAGCTTGCCGACGCCGAGGATCGCCGATTGCGGCTGGGCGATGATGATCGGCGCGGCGAAGAGCGAGCCTGAGACGCCGTGGTTCGAGATGGTGAAGGTGCCGCCGGAGACGTCGCGGCCGGTGAGCTGCTCCTTGCGTGCCTTTTCGACAAGGCCGTCGAGGCCGGCGGCGATGCCCTTCAGCGACAGCTCCTGCACCTTGCGCAGGACGGGGACGATCAGGCCCTTTTCGCCGAGCGCGGTGCCGACGCCGATGTTGACGTCGTCGAACAGTTCGAGCCGGTCGTCGTGCCAGCGGCTGTTGATGGCGGGGGCGACCTTCATCGCCTCGGCCGCAGCGGCGACGATATAGGCGGTGTAGGTGAGCTTCACGCCCTTCTTCGCGAAGGCGTCCTTGTGGCGGGCGCGGTGGGCGATGATGGCGCTGAAATCGGCCTCGAACACGGCGGTGACGTGCGGCGCCTGGGTGACCGAGGCGAGCATGTTCTCGGCGATCTTGAGGCGCATCCGGTCGTGCGGCACGTCGTGCGAGCGGATCGACGCGTCGGAGGGGGCGGCGGCGCGGGGCTGGGCGGTGGCCGCGGGGCCTTCGGAGACTTTGGTCGCGGCGGCAACCGCCTTGTCGACGTCGGCGCGGGTGACGCGGCCGTCCTTGCCGGTGCCCTCGATCTGGCGCGGATCGATGTCGTGCTGGAGGCAGGCGCGCTTCACAGCGGGGGAGAGGCGGAGTTCGGGGTCGAGCGACTTTGCCGTCATCCCGGCGGAGGCCGGGGTCTCTTGGAGACCCGCCGAGACTTCTTGTCCCGAGGTCCCGGCCTTCGCCGGGACGACGGGTTGGTCCTCCTCACCCTCGACCGCGATGCGCCCCAGCACCGCGCCCGGCACGGCCTCGGCGTCCGTCTCCAGGACGATCTCGCGCAGCACGCCGGCGCAGGGGGCGGGGACTTCCATCGCGACCTTGTCGGTCTCGAGCTCGACGAGGGGGTCGTTTTCCTCGACCCGGTCGCCGATCCGCTTCAGCCAGGCGCGGACGACGGCCTTGGTGCCTTCCTGCTCGGCGGGGACGGTGACGTCGATCATCAAAACGCCACCAGCTCTTCGACCTTCGCGCGGATCTTTTCCACGCTCGGCACCGCCCAGTTGAGGAGCACCGGGTTATGCGGGCTCGGTATGTCCGGCATCGTCAGGCGCGAGACGGGAGCGTCGAGGTCGAGGAAGGCTTCGTCGGCGACCACGGCGGCGATCTCGGCGCCGAAGCCGCCGGTGCGCAGATCCTCATGGACGATCAGGCAGCGGCGGGTGCGGCGGACGCTTTCGAGCACCATCTCGCGATCCCACGGCATCAGCGTCCGCAGATCGATGACGTCGGCGGAGATGCCCTTCGCCGCCTCCTCGCAGCGCGGCACCATCGCGCCCCAGGTGACGATGGTGATCGCGTCCCCTTGCGCCACCTTCTTCGCGCGGCCGAACGGCAGGACATAGCCGTCGCCGGGCCAGGGCCGCCGCGCCCAGGGATCGTCGAGCATCGCGCGATGTTCGAAGAAGATCACCGGGTCGTTGCCGCGCAGGCCCGTGCGGAGCAGGCCGACCGCGTCCTCCGCGTTGGAGGGGACGGCGACCAGCCAGCCGGGATTGTGGACGAACTGGACCTCGTTGGTCTGGCTGTGCCACGGATCGCCGCACTTGAAGAAGCCGCCGGGGATGCGGAGCACCATCGGTGCGGCGAAGCGGTTGTTGGTGCGCCAGCGCATCGTGCCGCAATCGTTGATCTGCTCGGTCGCGGGCTCGGCATATTTGCGGAACTGGATTTCGGGCACCGGCATCAGGCCGGCCATCGCCATGCCGACGGCGCGGCCGATGATCCCTTCCTCGTTCAGCGACGTGTCGAAGACCCGCTCGATGCCGTATTTCTCCTGGAGGCCGAGCGTCACCGCGTGGACGCCGCCCTTCGGTCCGATATCCTCGCCGAACAGGCAGACGCGCGGATTGAACTCCAGCTCCTTGTCCAACGTGCGGCGGATCGCCGTCACCATGTTCAGCCGCTGGCCCTCGGGCTTGGGCTCGTCGTGGCTCGGGGGCGCGCGGTAGCCGTGGGTCCACTGGCCGCCGAGCTTCTGCATCTCGCCTTCGTAGAAGACATGATCGAGCACGCTTTCCGGATCGGCGATGCCGCGGCTCTCCGCCTCGGCGCGCGCCGCCTCGACCGCCTCGGCGTGCGCCGGGTACGCCGCCAGGAACCGCCGCAGCGCGCCGACGCCGAGGTTCAGCGCCGGGTCGTCCGGCGGGTTCGGGACGCCGTGCGTGCGGGCGATGCCGACCAGGGCGCGGGCGTGGAGGTCGGGCGAGCGCGTCCGCGCGGCGTCGTCGCGGGCGAGG
>JBKBVA010000053.1:0-11574 GCA_046289665.1 Allosphingosinicella sp. | reverse complement strand
GGGGCAGCTCGACCGCAGCCAGGCGGGCAGGCCGGCCCCCGACGCCGCCTTCGAGGATCCCGACGGCGAGCCCGCGCGCCTCGCCGATTTCCGGGGCAAGCCGGTGCTCCTCAACCTGTGGGCGACCTGGTGCGCGCCCTGCATCGCCGAGATGCCGACGCTCGACGCGCTGGCCGCGCGCGAGGGGGACAGGCTGGAGGTGCTGACCGTCAGCCAGGACCTGGAAGGGCGGGAGACGGTCGAGGCCTTCTTCAAGGAGCGCGGCTACCGCAATCTCGAGACCTGGCTGGACCCGCGCATGGAGCTGATGACCGCGCTCAGGGTCAGCACGCTGCCCACCACCATCCTCTACGACGCGCAGGGGCGCGAGGTGTGGCGCAAGGCCGGCATCGAGGACTGGACCAGCCCGGACGCCGCGGCGCTGATCGCCGAGGCTAGTCCCGCAGCAGCTCGTTGATGCTGGTCTTGGACCGGGTCCGGGCGTCGACGCGCTTGACGATGACGGCGCAGGCGAGGCCGGGGCCGCCGTCCTTGCCCGGCAGGGTGCCCGGCACGACCACCGAATAAGCCGGCACGCGGCCGCGGAAGACCTCGCCGGTCTCGCGGTCGACGATCTTGGTCGACGCGCCGATGAAGACGCCCATCGACAGCACCGCGCCCTGCTCGACCACCACGCCTTCGGCGACTTCGGAGCGGGCGCCGAGGAAGCAATCGTCCTCGACGATGACGGGGCCGGCCTGGAGCGGCTCCAGCACGCCGCCGATGCCGGTGCCGCCGGAGATGTGGACGTTGCGGCCGATCTGCGCACAGCTCCCCACCGTGGCCCAGGTATCGACCATCGTGCCTTCGCCCACATAAGCGCCGATGTTGACGAAGCTCGGCATCAGCACCGCGCCCTTGCCGATGAAGGCGCCGCGGCGGACGATCGCGCCCGGCACCGCGCGAAAGCCGGCGCCGGCGAAGCGGTGCTCGCCCCAGCCGTCGAACTTGGAGGGCACCTTGTCCCACCAATGGGCGCCGCCCGGGCCTCCGGAGATCGCCTCCATCGGCGTCAGCCGGAAGGAGAGCAAAACGGCCTTCTTCAGCCACTGATTGACGCTCCAGGCGCCGTCCGCGCCCTTCTCCGCCACCCGCGCCTCGCCCGAATCGAGCAGGGCGATGGCCGCCTCGACCGCCTCGCGCACCTCGCCGTCGCCGGCGCCGAGGCCCTCGCGCCGCTCCCAGGCGTCCTCGATGATGGTCTTGAGCGCCTCGGTCATTCCTCGTCCCCTTGGGTGATGTCGTGCAGCCAGTCGCCGATATCGGCGATGCGATGGTCGATAAAGCTTCGATCCGCGCCGTGGCTCGCCTGCTCCGAGCCGTTGTCGACCCAGACGGTGGTCATGCCGAGCGCCTTGGCGGGCTTCAGGTTGCGGGCCATGTCCTCGATGAACAGGGCGCTGCGCGGCGCAATCGCGTAGCGCGCGCACATCGCCGCATAGGCGCGGGGATCAGGCTTGGGGATGTAGTCCATGGCGTGAATATCGTGGAGACCGTCGAAGGCGTTGGCGAGGCCGAGGCGGTCGAGCACGCGGGCCGCGTAAAGCTCGTCGCCGTTGGTGAAGACGAACTTGCGCCCGGGCAGCCGGTCGAGCGCCGCCACCACCCGCGGATCGGCCGACAGGCGGGCGAGATCGATGTCGTGGACGAAATCGAGGAAGTCGCGCGGCGCCACGCCATGGTCCTTCATCAGCCCGGCGAGCGTGGTGCCGTGATCGCGGAAGAAGGCCTTCTGCACCCGCCGCGCCTCCGCTGCATCGCAGCCGAGCAGCCGCGCGATATATTCGCCCATACGTGCATCGATCAGCTCGAACAGGTTGGTCGAGGCCGGATAGAGGCTGTTGTCGAGATCGAAGATCCAGCAGTCGACGTGCCGAAAGGGTGCGCGCATGGCCGGCGCCCTAGCCCAGGTTGAGCGTCTTCAGCAAAATGAAAGCTCCGCTTTGCTAGAACTCTCTGAAATGTCTTGAAAATTCAAGATCCTACGAGGATGCGAGCGATGACCAGCCCCCGCGCCAGCACCACGATGATCCTTTCGGCCTGCGTGCTGGCGCTCGCACTGGGCGGCTGCGGCGGCGGTAGCGGCGGCGGCGATCGCCCCGCGCCGCTTCCCGCCGCGCCCCCGCCGCCTCCGCCGCCGCCCCCTCCGCCGCCGCCGCCGGCCCCGCCGCCCCCTCCGGTCGGCAGCGTGAACTACAACGACACCGAATATCAGCGCTCCAACGGCGCCAACGCCCACAAGGCGATCGCCGCCTACAATGCCGGGGGCACCGGCCGGGGCGTCAAGATCGGCGTGATCGATTCGGGCATCAATCCGAACCTCGCCGAGTTCGCCGGCAAGATCGATCCGGCCAGCCGCGACATCGGCGCCAATCGCGGCGTCACCGACACCGAAGGCCACGGCACCGCCGTCTCCGGCGTCGCCGCCGCCGCGCGCAACGGATCGGGCATGCACGGCGTCGCCTTCGACGCGACGATCATCTCGCTCAACACCTCCAATCCCAACGATTGCGACGAGAAGGACGGCTGCAAGCACAGCAGCACCGCCATCGCCACCGCGATCGACGCGGCGCGGATCGCCGGCGCGCGGGTGATCAACATCTCGCTGGGCGGCGATTCGAGCAGCGCGGTCACGTCGGCGGTCGCCCGCGCGGCGGCGGCGGGCATCGTCGTCGTCATGTCGGCCGGCAACAATGGCGAGGAAGCCAGCGGCGCCAATCCGGAAGGGCTGGCGCTGCGGGCGGCGGCGAACGGCAACGTGATCATCGCCGGCGCGGTCGATTCGAACAACCAGATCGCCGCTTTCTCCAACCGTGCCGGCACCGGCGCCAACGCCTATCTCGCCGCGCTCGGCGTGCGCGTGCGCTCGTTCGACCATGAAGGCACCGCCTATCTCTGGTCCGGCACCTCCTTCTCGGCGCCGGTGATCAGCGGCGCGGTGGCCCTGCTCGCGAGCGCCTTCCCGCACCTCACCGGCAAGCAGATCATGGAGATCCTCTTCGCCAGCGCCGACGATGCCGGCGCGGCGGGGATCGATCCGGTCTACGGCCGCGGCATCCTCAACATCGAGCGTTCGTTCGCGCCGCAGGGCCAGCTGTCGATGGTAGACGGCAAGCCGCCGGTGACGGGAAGCGGCGGCGATGGCTCCAATCCGAACGGCGACGCTGGCGGCCGCGTCGAGGGGATGGTCGTCCTCGACGGCTTCTCCCGCGCCTACGTCCTCGAAGTTGCCGCCGCGCTCGACCAGGCGGCGCCGGAGCGGCCGCTCGGCCAGTCGCTGATGCAGAACGGCATCCACACCGGCACGGCGGCGGCGGGTCATATGGCGGTCTCGATCACCGTCGACCGCGACCGCGCCCGCCAGCCCTGGGTCGGCATGGCCCAGCTCGGCCTCAGCCACGACGAGGCGGACAAGGCGCGGGTCCTCTCCGGCCTGGTGATCAGCCGCATCACCCCCGGTCTCGCCGCCGCCTTCGGCATTTCCGAAAGCGGCAAGACGCTGCAGCAGCGCCTCACCGGCCATTACGGCAACGCCTTCCTCGTCGCGCGCGACCCGATGAGCCGGATGGGCTTCTACGGCGACGGCGCCCGCAGCCTGGGCGTGCGCCAGGATCTCGGGCCGGCCGGCCTCACCGTCACCGCCGAGCGCGGCGAGGTCTACCGGCACGGACCCGACCGCGGCCGCGTCCAGCCCGGCTATGCCATCGGCTCGGTCACGCTCGATCGACAGGTCGGCCCGGCGCGGATCAGCCTCGGCGCCAGCCGCCTCGAGGAAGAGGAGACCGTGCTCGGCGCGCGCTTCTCGAACCTGCTCGGCGCGGGCGGCGGGACCAGCTGGTTCGCCGACGCGGCGGCCGCCATTGATCTCGGCAGGGGCTGGGGCCTCAACGGCAGCTACCGCCGCGGCTGGACCTCGATTCCGGGCGCCGGCGGCCTCGCGCAGAGCGGCCGGATGACCAGCGACGCCTGGGCGTTCGACGTGTCGAAGGCCGGCGCCTTCACCGCCGGCGACCGCCTGGCCCTGCGCGTCATGCAGCCGCTGAGGGTCCGTTCGGGCGGGCTCGACCTCAGCGTTCCGACCTCGTGGAACTACGACACGATGAGCGCCGGCTACGAATCGCGCTTCTTCAATCTCGCCCCGACCGGGCGCGAGATCGACGTCGAGGCCGCCTATGGCCTGTCCCTGTGGGGCGGCGAATTGAGCGCCAACGCCTTCATGCGCCGCGAGCCGGGCCATATCTCGGCGATGCACGACGACCTCGGCGGGGCGATCCGCTTCACGCTCGGTTTCTAGCGCCTCTTTCGGAGGAGCTTTCCCGCGCCGGCTTTTGCGCTACCAGAGCGCATGGGCGACGCGTTTCTAAGCTCGGCGATCATGCTCCTGGCGCTGGTCCTGTTCGCCAGCGACCGGATCCGTCCCGACGCCGTCGCCCTCCTCGTCCTCCTGCTCGCCTGGATCAGCGGACTCGTCAGCCTCGAGGATGCGCTGGCCGGCTTCGGGTCGCCCGCGGTGCTGATCGTCGCCGCGGTGCTGGTGGTCGGCCGCGCGGTCGAGTTCACCGGCGCGGCGCAGGCGATGACCACCTGGCTGGTGCCCAACGTCCGCTTCGTCTCGGTCCGGATCGGCGGCGTGCTGCTGATGGGCGCTTTGCTTTCGGCCTTCATGAACAATATCGCGGCGCTCGCCATCACCATGCCGATCGCCCTCGCCGTCGCGCGCGAGCACAAATTGCCGCCCGGCGCGGTGCTGATGCCGCTCGCCTTCGCCACCATCCTCGGCGGGATGACGACGCTGATCGGCACGCCGGCCAATCTGATCGTCTCCTCGGTGCGCCAGGACACGGTCGGCAAGCCGTTCGGCATGTTCGACATGACCGAGGTCGGCGGCGCGCTGGCGCTGGCGGGGCTCGTCTATCTGATGGTGATCGGCTGGCGGCTCGCGCCGCACCGCAAGAGCGGCACAGAGGAGCCGAATTCGCGCCAGATCCTTGTCTACGAGCTCGGCCTCCCGATCGGCGCGTCGCAGGGGCGGATTCGGCTGAACGGGGTGCGGCGGGGGCTGCGCGAGGCGGGTGCGGTGCTGCTCGCGGTGCTGCGCGGCGGCGAGCGGGCGAAGCTGGAAGGCGACGCCCGGCTCAACCCCGACGACCGGCTGCTGGTGATGAGCCGCGACCGGCCCTGGGTGGTCGCGCCCAAGGTCTCGCTGATCGCCGACCAGACGGCGGACGCGGCGGGCACCGTCACCGCCCACGTGACCGTCATCCACGGCTCCTCGCTGGTCGGCCACGATTACGGCGCGATCGGCGCGCGGACCGGCGGTGCGGTCGAGTTCATCGCCGCGGGCCCAAAAGCGGCGCGGCTCAAGCGCCCGCTCGCCAACAACCTCATCGACGCCGGAGACCAGCTGTTCCTGCGCGGCGAGCCCGAGGCGCTTGCCCGCCTGATCCGCCACGCGCGGCTGCTCGAGGTCGGGCGGCAGGCGGCGCCGGTGCTGCCTGGCAAGCCCGCTCTGATGGTGGTCGGCATCTACGCCTTCGCCGTCCTGCTCTCCGCCGCCTTCGGCGTGTCGACCACCGCCGCCTTCATCGGCGCCGCGCTCGCCATCTGCCTGCTGAAACTGCTGCCCGCCGACGAGGCCTACCGGGCGATCGACCTGCCCGTGATCGTCCTCCTCGCCGCGATGATCCCGATCGGCCGCGCCTTCGACGATGCCGGCGGCAGCACGGCGCTGGCGGGTGCGCTGAGCTGGACGGTCTCCGGCGCGCCCCTGTTCGTGATGCTCGCCGTGCTGGTCGGCGTGACGATGCTGCTCACCATCTTCCTCAACAATGTCGCGACCGCCATCGTCATGGCGCAGGTCGGCATCCAGGCCGCCGACGCGCTCGGCATCCATCCCGACGCGGCGCTGCTCGCGGTGCTGATCGGATCGTCCTGCGATTTCCTCACGCCGATCGGGCACCAGAACAATCTGCTGGTGATGCGGCCCGGCAATTACCGGTTCCGCGACTATCCCAAGGTCGGGGCGCCGCTTTCCCTCATCGCCATCCTGCTCACCGCCTTCGTGCTGAGCAGGGCCTATGGCTGACGCTCGCGTTATTGATAATCAGTTGCAACTGGGATAGCGACGGCCCGAACGTCTTCTCCAAGGTCCCCGCATCCGATGATCCCTGACCTCGTTTCGAGACACCTGTGCTTCGCCGTCGCCGCGCTCGCGGCCCTCCTGCTCGCCGCCCCGGCGGCGGCGCAGGATGCCGGGGTCGCCACGACCTGGCGGCTGCTCGACTATGTCGCCGTCGACTATCGCGAGGCGGTGCAGGACGGGAAGGTGGTCAACCAGCTCGAATATGACGAGATGACGGAATTCTCCGCGTCCATTCGCGAGCGGCTGGACGGGCTGCCCGAGCATCGGGCGAAGCCGGGCCTGATCGCCGGCGCCGACGCGCTGCGCCGCGCGATCGCGCGCCAGGCGCCGCCGCCCGAGGTGGAACGGCTCGCCCGCGGCCTCGCCGGCGATCTGATCGGCGCCTTCCCGGTGCCGCTCGCGCCGGACGGCGCGCCCGACCTCGCCCGCGGCGCCGCGCTCTACCAGCAGAATTGCGCGAGCTGCCACGGCGCGGCCGGCGATGCCGACGTGCCGGCCGCCGCGACGATGGACCCGCCGCCGATCGACTTCACCGACCGCGCGCGCGCCCGCGAGCGCAGCGTCTTCGCGCTCTACCAGGTGATCGACCAGGGGCTCGAAGGCACCGCCATGTCGAGCTTCGGCCACCTGTCCGCCGAGGACAAATGGGCGCTCGCCTTCCAGAGCGGCCGCTTCGCCTATCCCGAGGCGCTCGCCGCCGAAGGGAAACGGATCTGGGAGAGCGATCCGGCGGTGCGCCAGGCGGTGCCCGATCTCGCCGCCCTGACCAGCCTCACCCCCGCCGCGCTCGCCGCCACGATCGGCGACGACAAGGCCGCGGCGGTGATGGCCTATCTGCGCGGCAACCCTTCCGCGGTGGCCGGCGCTTCGGCGGGCGGCACGCAGTCGCTCGCCATCGCCCGCGAGCGGCTGCGCGAGAGCCTCGCCGCCTACGAATCGGGCGATGCCGCCCGCGCCCGCGAGCTCGCCCTTTCCGCCTATCTCGACGGCTTCGAGCCGATCGAGCCGATCCTCGTGTCGCGCGATGCGCAGCTGATGGCGCGGGTGGAGCGCGCCATGGCGGAGCTGCGCGCCGCCATCGCCGCCGGCCGCGACGTCGCCGAGGTCCGCAGCCGGGTCGAGGCGCTGGACGGGCTGTTCGTCGAGACCGAGGCCTTGCTGGCGCCCGACCAGGGGAGCTGGGCCTCGGCCTTTCTCGGCGCGTTCGGCGTGCTGCTGCGCGAGGGGCTGGAGGCCCTGCTGATCGTCGTCGCGATGCTCACCTTCCTGCGCAAGGCGGACCGGCCGGAGATGACCCGGCCCGTCCATTACGGCTGGATCGCCGCGCTTGTGCTCGGCCTCGCCACCTGGTGGGCGGCGACCCACGTCCTCACCATCAGCGGCGCCAGCCGAGAGCTGACCGAGGGCTTCGGCTCCCTGTTCGCGGCGCTCGTCCTGCTGTTCGTCGGCGTCTGGATGCACGGCAAGGCGCAGGCCGACGAATGGCAGCGCTACATCAAGGAAAAGGTCGGCAAGGCCCTGTCGAAGGGCTCGGGCTGGTTCCTGTTCCTGCTCGCCTTCGTGGCCGTTTATCGCGAGGTGTTCGAAACCATCCTCTTCTTCGCGGCGCTTTCGGCGCAGGGGGATGTGGGGGCGCTGGCGGCCGGCGCGGCGGTGGCTTTGGCGCTGCTCGCGGTGATCGCCATCGCCATGTTCCGCTTCAGCAAGCGGCTGCCGATCACGAAATTCTTCGCCTACAGCTCGGCGCTGATCGCGGTGCTGGCGGTGGTGCTGGCGGGGAAGGGCGTCTCGGCGCTGCAGGAAGCCGGCTGGATCGCGATGACGCCGCTCCCGGGCGCGCCGCGGGTCGAGATACTCGGCCTCTACCCGACGCTGGAGAGCCTCGGCGCGCAGCTGGCGACGGCGGCGGCGCTGATCCTCGGCTTCGCCTGGAACCGGCGGAAAAGCGCGCGCCAGCCGGCCCTTCAAGGCTAGCGCGCGCCGCCCGCCTCGCTTATCGTCGCCGCGATTTCAGCTCAGGAAGGAAGAGACATGGCGGGCGTCAACAAGGTGATTCTGGTCGGCAACCTCGGGGACGATCCGGAAGCGCGTTCGCTCAACAATGGCGGCGAGGTGGTGAACCTGCGCGTCGCCACGTCTGAAACGTGGAAGGACAAGGACGGCCAGCGCCAGGAGCGGACCGAATGGCACCGGGTCGTCATCTTCAACGAGAATCTCGGCCGCGTCGCCAAATCCTATTTGCGCAAGGGCTCCAAGGTCTATCTCGAGGGCCAGCTCCAGACCCGTAAATGGACCGACAATTCCGGCCAGGACAAATATTCGACCGAGGTCGTGCTGCAGCGCTTCCGCGGCGAGCTCGTGCTGCTCGACAGCAAGGGCAGCGGTGGCGGCGGTGGCGGTGGCGGCTACGGCGACGATTACGGATCAAGCTCCGGCGGCGGCTATGGCGGCGGCGGCGGCGGGTCCTCCCGCCCGCAGTCGCGCCCGCAGCCGGCCTTCGACAGCGACCTCGACGACGACGTGCCGTTCTGAGCCGAGCGCCCGAGCGCAGTGAGAGGATCGCGCAGCGATCGTCGAACAGCGCGCAGAGCGCGCGAAGGCCGGCCAGCGCCCCGAAGGGCGACTGACGTCACGCGATTCACTAGCGTGACGGCCTCTGCCGCGCCGACGATGCCCGCCCCTACTTCAACTTGTCCTTGAGCCCCGCCAGCGCGGCGAACGGGCTCGATTCGGCCCGCGCCTCCTCCTCGCTCTTCACCCCCGCTTCCTTCAGCGCCGCCTCGGACGCGGGGCTGCGCGGATAGGGGTCGAGGGCGAGCGACAGGCTCTCGGCGACCGCTTCGCCGAGATCGACGGCGGCGCTGTCGTAGAAGACGACGTCGAGCTCGTCTTCGCCGAGCTCGATCTCCTCTTCGGGTCCGGTCTCCGGGTGCGGGCGGAATTCGATGCGGAAATCCTCCGCGATCCGTGCCTCGACCGGCTCGCCGGTGGCGACGCAGGCCTGCGTCACCGCCGCCTCCAGCCGGCCCGAAGCCACCACCGCCTCGCCCGCGCGGCTCACCGACGCCTGCGCCGACAAAGCGGCGATCGACAGAAGGCCGAAGCGCCGGGCCAGCGCCTCGCGCTCCTCCGCCTCCGCCTCGATCGCGATGCTGCGCGGGGCGGGGCCGAGCGTGTCGATCCGGATCGGGCGGCTGAATTCGGGCTTCATGGCGTCGGCAGCCTTCCGGCGAGGAGATCGGCGAGCGGAACCGCCGCCAGCGCCTCATGGAAGCCGCGCAGGCGAGCGGTGACCAGCGCCACCGCCTCTTCCGACGGCGGCGCCTCGCGGAAGACGTTGCGGCGCACCGCGGCCTGCAGCCCCTCGTCCTTGAGGCCGGCCCGGAAGGCGCCGAGGCGGCCGCCCAGCGCGCCCACCAGCTTGCCGACATGCTTGCCGACGACGACGTCGCCGATGCCGATCTGCCGCAGGGTGCCGTCCATGTCGTCGATGAAGAGCTCGGTGAGCAGCACCGATTCGCGCTTGGCCCGGTCCCCTTCCTCCTCGAGCCGGATCAGCACCATTGCGAGCACCGCCGAAACGGCGTCGAAGCGGCCGTCCATCGTGTCTTCTATGCCGCCTTCGCGGTACCAGAAGGGCCGGCGGCCGGCGGCGACGACGGCGTCGTAGAGCGGGCGCAAGGCGGCGCGTTCGTCTTTGTCGCCGAAGATGCGGGAGAGGAAGGACAAGGGCGGCTCCTGGGACGAGGCGCGTACTTGCGCCGTTCAGCTTTTGTCGGATATTGGGGTGAACTCCCCCTGCCCGCAAGGCAGGTGCGGGAAGCGGTTGCGGCGCCGTCGCACATTCAGGAGTTTTTTCAATATGATCCTCGGCCACGGACGAAGCTTCGCGCTTGTCGCCACGGTCGCCGCCGGCCTCGCCCTTGGCGGCTGCACGAAGACCCGGGACCATATCGGCTACGTCGTCGACGAAACCCTGGTCGCCGCGGTCCAGCCCGGCGTCGACAATCGCGATTCGGTGCTCGCCACCCTCGGCCGCCCGACCTTCACCGGCCAGTTCAACGAGAATGACTGGTATTATGTGTCGCGCGACACCCACAATTACGGCTTCGCCATGCCCAAGCCGAGCCAGCAGACCATCCTGAGGGTGCGCTTCGACGATGCCGGCGCGGTGACCGCGGTCGAGCGCCGCGGCCTGGAGCAGGTCGCCTCGATCGATCCCAGCAACGACAAGACCCCGACCCTCGGCCGCGACCGCAGCCTGCTCGAGGAGCTGTTCGGCAATATCGGCACGGTCGGCAGCGGCGCGCCCGGCGCCGGCGGCGGCGGCGGGCCCCAGCCCTAAAGCCTGCCGGCGCTAGCGGACGATTTCGCCGGCCGCCAGCACCGCGAGCGTGACCAGATCGGACGCGCTCGTGCTCATCGTCGCGATCTGCACCGACTGCTCCATCCCGACCAGCACCGGGCCGATCACCGCGTCGCCGGCCAGCTCGCGCAGCAGCTTGGCCGAGAGGTTCGCGGACTGCAGCCCCGGCATCACCAGCACGTTGGCCGGCGCGGTCAGCCGGCTGAACGGATAGACGCGCCGCATGGCGGGGTTGAGCGCCACGTCCGGCGCCATCTCGCCTTCATATTCGAAATCGACCTCGCGCCCGTCGAGCAGCTTCACCGCGCCGCGTATGTTGTCGAGGAACGTGCCCTGCGGGTTCCCGAAGGTGGAATAAGACAGGAAGGCGACGCGCGGCTCGTGGCCCATGCGGCGGGCGACGCCGGCGGTCTGGATGGCGATCTCGGCGAGCTGCTCCGCGGTCGGCCGCTCGGTCACCGTCGTGTCGGCCATGAACACGGTGTGGCTCTGGCCGACGAGGATGTGGATGCCGAACGGGGTGCAGCCTTCCTTCGGATCGAGCACGCGGCGCAGCTGGCGCAGGCTCTGCGCATAGGGGCGGGTGACGCCGGTGATCATCACGTCCGCCTCGCCGAGCGCGATGGCGAGCGAGGCGAAGGTGTTGCGGTCCTGGTTCACCATCCGCTCGATCTCGCGGCGCAGGTATCCGCGCCGCTCGAGCCGCGCGTAGAGCAGGTCGGCCATTTCCTGCACGCGCGGATAGACGCGGCTGTTCAGCACCTCGAAGCTTTCCGCATCGGCGACGCCCAAAGCGCGCAGCTTGTCGTGGACGTCGTCGCGTCCGACCAGCACGGGGACGCCGTAGCCGCCCTCCCGGAAGGCGATCGCCGCGCGCAGCACCACGTCCTCGTCTCCCTCGGCGAACAGCACCCGCTTGGGGTCCGCCCGCGCCGCCTCGTAGGCGAGGGTGAGGACGGAGGTGGTCGGGTTGAGCCGCGACTTGAGCTGGGTGCGGTAGGCCGCCATGTCCGGGATCGGGAAGCGG